>NZ_JACAEU010000112.1:0-9138 GCF_013388695.1 Fischerella sp. | reverse complement strand
GTTGGTGGTTAGTGGTTGGTGGTTGGTGGTTAGTGGTTGGTGATTGTTAACTATGCCCAATGCCCAATGCCCGATGCCCACTCTCCCACTGCTCCACTCTCCCACTCAAGATTGAGAGGGATGTCCGTAATAACGGTTATCTTTGTTGTAGCTAAATAATAAAACCTTTTATCTATTCTTCAGCACCATGCAGGTTTATTGCAGTAGACAACACGCCAATAAAGGGAGTAATCGCTTTTGTACCGAGTGTGGTGAACCTTTGCCTATTCATCAGGAAGAGTTGATAGCCAAGCGCTATCGGATTGTAAAGTTATTAGGGCAAGGGGGTTTTGGACGTACTTATTTGGCGGAGGATGTGAAGCAATCCGAGCAAGAGTGCGTGCTGAAGGAATTTGCACCCCAAGTAGAAGAACAGCAAGATTTAAAAAAAGCTAAAGAGTTGTTTGAGCGAGAAGCTAGTGTACTGCAAAAACTTCAGCATCCCCAAATTCCCCGCTTTCACACCTCACTGCAAGCAAAGATTGGCAATCATGATTTTTTCTTTTTGGTGCAAGACTATGTGGAGGGTGACAATTACCAGGAGTTGCTAGAAAAACGTCTTGCTCAAGGAGAGAATTTTAGCGAAGAAGAGGTAATTAAACTCCTGCGACAACTTTTACCTGTGTTGTCCTACATCCACTCTCAAAATGTGGTTCACCGCGATATCTCTCCTGATAATTTAATTTGGCGATATTCTGATAGCCTACCAGTTTTGATTGATTTTGGCGGTGTGAAACAATTACCTGCTTCTCAGGGTTTTTGGTTTACTCAACTGGGTGGAATCCGGACTTTGTTGGGAAAGAAAGGCTATGCGCCAGAAGAACAGCTACGCCAGGGCAAAGCCTTTCCGAGTAGCGATTTGTATTCTTTGGGGGTGACGGCGCTGGTGCTGCTGACAGGAAAGGAACCACAAAAACTCTATGACGGCTATCAGGGAACTTGGCGTTGGGGAACGGAAATTAAAACGAGTTCTCACTTGGAAGCTGTGTTAAAAAAAATGCTGGCTTATAAACCTAGCGATCGCTATCAAAGTGCGGATCAAGTCCTGAAGGATTTACAATCAACCACCCCTGTCAAAACTGTCAATCCCCATCTTACTAAACTCCGGACTATGGTAGTTGCACCTGTTGGGCGAAAACGCGCCCAAGCCCTGGCTACCAAATTCAACAACAAAACACAAGCGATCGCTCAAACTCTAAACATACCTGTTTGGCTGCGTCCGTTTGCTGTAAGCATGGCAGCAACAACCGTAGCCGCTTTGACTTTCGTTGGTTCTTGGGCGCTGGTAAATGCCGTTATTCAGGGCGTATCATCAATTACGATTCCTACGATCACTCTCCCTAAATTTCCAGATGGTTCTAATTCCCCGACGAAACCATCGGGTAACTTGGATAAGCAGGAAGCAACCCAGATCGCTAAAATTATCGATCGCCGCCAACAGCTAGAAATTCCAGAAGGATTTTTTATTCAAACGGTAGATAAAATTTTTTATACTGACAACCCAGAGCTAAAAGGGCGTTCCCTCACCTCTAATTCAGAAGATGCAAGATTCCGAAAAGAATGGTACAGTCATGCTGACAAGTTATTAAAAAAAATAGAACAAGCTGATCTCAGTACAAGTGCGCGTCGGAAGTTAGGAAGCTATAGCTCACGAGATTACGCAACTTGGCAGCAAAAAGCCCAAGCCAGTCAGTTAGGTGATTATACAATCGAGCAACTGCAAACAGAAACAAATCGAAAATTTGACCGATTATTTCCAGGACAACGACGTGGCAATGGGAAACTGGATCGGAGTACATTTGCTCAGATCTGGTATGCGATCGCAGCCGATCGAGTGGGTAAACTAGAATCTGCTAATTAGGGAATAGTTAGTGGTTAGTGGTTAGTAGATAGTGGTTAGTGGTTAGTAGTAAGCAGCCAACACGTACCAAATGACTAATGACCAATGACTAATGACTGTTAACCCTTGACTCTTGACCCTTGACTCTTGACCCTTGACTATGAATTCTGTTTATTGCTCCAAAGGACACGAAAACCCAGCTAGTAGTCGCTTTTGCCTTCATTGCGGTGAGAAGTTGGATGCTGCGGCTAGTCAGGGTATTCAATCGGGGCAAACTTTGGGCGATCGCTATTTAATTGTACATCAACTCGGTCAAGGAGGGTTTGGACGCACTTATTTAGCTGAAGATATCAACCGCTTCCGGGAACTCTGCGTTTTAAAGGAATTTTCCCCTCAAGTTCAAACTGCCTACGTGTTGCAAAAAGCAGAAGAATTATTTCAAAGGGAAGCTACTGTTCTTTACAAACTGCAACATCCGCAAATTCCCCGTTTTCGCGAGTTATTTCGCAGTAACTTAAATGGTAAGGAATACTTATTTTTAGTACAGGATTACGTAGAAGGACAAACTTACCGCGCATTGTTAGATACGCGCCTGCGACAAGGTTTACGGTTTACAGAAGCAGAAGTACGCCAACTATTACAGCAAATCCTACCTGTCTTAGAATACATCCACTCTTTGGGAGTTATACACCGCGATATCTCCCCAGATAACTTAATGCTTCGCAATGTTGACCAACTGCCAGTATTAATTGATTTTGGCGGTGTCAAACAAGTAGCGGCAACTGTCGCCTCCCAATATTATCAACCCAACGCTGGTGCTGTGACACCACCAGCAACCTTACTGGGTAAGTTTGGATATGCTCCTCCAGAACAGATGCACTCAGGTTTGGTAGAACCTCACAGCGATCTGTATGCTTTAGCAGCAACGGTGTTAGTTTTGCTTACAGGCAAACAACCATCAGAACTAATTGATAGTTACACCCTCACTTGGCAATGGCGACGAGAAATTAGCCTCAGTCCCAATTTAGGGGCAGTGTTGGATAAAATGCTCTCTCCATCCCCCCAAGAACGTTATCAAAACGCTCGTCAAGTTCTGCAAGCCCTCACCCCGCCTATTGTCCCAACTCAGCCTCCTGCCCCAGTTGCAGCCTCAAATCCACCAACTGCTGCTACCGTCGCCGTCGCCCCCTCTTCACGCCCCACTCCCCCACTCTCCCCACGCCAGGTGCTACAACGGGGGGAACCCCCGCAACGCACTGGCTCCTCCCCCACTCCTCCCCTCTCCCCCTCTCCCACCTGGTGGACGCCAGGAAAAATCATTTTGGTGTTCTTATTATTTACCTGTGCTGCTGGCGTTAGCTTTTGGGGAGCGAGTAACTTGATCTCGTTGCGTTCTCGTGGTGATGGTTCAGACAATGTCACCTCACAGCCGACACCAACATTTAGCCCAACTCCGCAACCCATCGATCCTCTGGCTAGATATTCACCTGAAGAACGGGCGCGTAAAGAAAGATTAGGCGATCGCCGTCAACAATTGGGTATTGATGAAAATTTTTATGTGAGCTTGGTCAATCAGATATTTTGGGATCAAAATCCTACCTTACAAAGACGCAGTCTCACCGACGAACCCACAGATGCTCAATTGCGGGAAGAATGGGACAATACCGCCTCTCAAGTATTGCAAAAGCTGACGCAACTGAGTTCAGAGGCTAGGCGGCGACTGGGTACTTATGGAGGAGCCGATCGCGATCGCTGGAAAGTCGAAGTCAACAACCTGAATGTATCTAGCCGTGCTTTGTACGATTTAGGGGATGCAGCATTCTTCCAGCAATTTCCAGAACGGGAAGGTAAGAATTTTATCAATCAGCCTATTGGACAAGTTTGGCACGGGTTTGTTGCCGATCAACTCAACGCTATTGCTGCCAGAAGTGCTTTCCAAAAAATTGTCTTTGATCCCAGTGCTACTAGCAAAACAGTCAATGGCAACCTCAAAGACTCAGCTGGCAAAGTTTTTATAGCTGATTTACGCCAAGATCAATTCATGGAAGTAAAGCTAGAGGCAAATTCTCAAGTTTTGTGGTCAATTTATTCTCCTACGGGCGAATACCGATTGTTAGAAGATTCCAAAAAGCGAGCGTGGTCAGGTACACTGCCAGAAAGCGGATTTTATGAATTTGTGATTGTGTCGCGAAGACCTAATCCACTCGATTATCAACTAACTTTGACAGTGGAAAATCCCACGCCAACACCATCGCCAACACCAACCCCCAGCGATACACCCACATCAGAACCTTCACCCACCCCTACATCTAGTGAGACAGCCACACCAACACCTGATGAGACAGGCACGCCAACACCAGAACCAACTTCCACACCAGAGTGAATTAATCAATAGTCATTGGTCATTAGGTGTTGTTGGCTGTTTACTACTAACCACTAACTACTAACCACTGTCTCTTTAAGTTATATTTTTAACACCTATTATTCAGAAATCATTTATCAAAATTTCTGTATTTAATTTCTGCTTTTATGTAATAATCGTAGGTCTGTGCATAAAAGCATAAAAAATCTAAAGTCTCGCGGCGAACTTCAAAGTCCAAGAAGTAGCCTGATTCATCTTGGGGTTGATTTTTCGTTAGTTGTTGTAAAGGTGGAAGAATTGGAAAAGCAATCTTACCCCCCCGAAGAATTATCTTCGGTTCCTGTTGGCAGACACTGCATTTTAGAACTGTACGGCTGTCCAATCGGTTTACTCAATGATATCGGGTTCATTAGAGAGGCTTTACAAGCAGCTGCTAAGACAGCCAAGTCTACTCTGCTCAAAGAGATATCATACCAATTTGAACCATACGGAGTGACTGCACTAGCACTGTTAGCCGAATCTCACATATCGATTCATACTTGGCCAGAAAACGGCTATATAGCAGTAGATGTGTTTACCTGCGGTCAACATACAAATCCAGAAAAAGCTTGCGAATATCTTGTCAAAGCTTTTCAAGCTAATAACCATGTACTGATGACACTTCCTCGGGGTAGGCTGTCACCTACCATTCAACCAACAATCAAGCAGTTGGAACAAACGCTGTTGGTAAATACGCGATCGTGATATTGTTGGCAATTAACCTGTCTTGAAAGAGCCAAGAGGCAGAAGAAAAGAGGAAGAAAGAAGAAGCATAAAGTATTTTCGTGCTTTTTTGCGTGATGAAATCACATGAGTGACTGTTTTGAAAGTCTACTTTCATCATCCGTTGTCAACCTAGTTCATAGTTCTACCCAGTCGCGTACTTAGATATAAAACCCCACCTTTTTCCTTCCCCTTGCTAAGGGGAGAGGTGCCGTCAGGCGGGGTGGGGTAAAATTACATTTTTGAACGCGATTGAGTATTAAATACAGTTTAGTGTGTTACGGCTTCCCGCCCGCTTGAACATTCAAGGTGCAAAACCTCCACGAACAATTATGCCCACAACGAGGGAATGAAAATCTCTTCCCCTTTTCCCTTTTCCCTTTTCCCTTTCCCCTATTTTCAAGCTAGATATGAAATCAAACATTGACTGACAAAAAATGCATTTAGCGATCGCCCAATCAGCCCAATTAATAGAAAAAGTAGAGAGAGTAATTCTATGCCAGGTAGCGATGTGGGTGCAGATTTGTGGGTAAACGAATACATCACTCCTTGGGATATATACACACACGGAGTGACAGCGGTACTTGCTTACCAGAAAACTGCATACCAAGAAATGTATATTGTAGAGACGGGAACCTACGGCAAAGCGCTGGTTCTAGATGGCAAATGGCAATCTTGTACTGGTGATGAGTTTTTATACCATGAGCCGTTGGTGCATCCTGCCATGATTTTTCACGGCGAACCACGTAAGGTATTAATTCTGGGTGGCGGAGAAGGAGCCACCGCTAGGGAAGTCCTGCGATGGCAGACAGTAGACAAGGTTGTGATGATTGACATTGATGGCGAAGTGGTGGAAGCTTGCAAGCAACACCTGAGCGAAATGCATCAGAATGCCTTTGACGACCCCCGCCTACATGTGGTAATAGCGGACGCTCTTGATTTTTTAGATACCACTGATGAAGAATGGGATGTGATTATTTCTGACCTCAGCGATCCCATTGAGTCAGGGCCATCATTTCAGTTGTTCACCAAGGAATACTTTGAGAAAGCCCGGCGGGTGTTGTCACCAAAAGGGTTTTTTGTTGTCCAAGCAGGCCCTGTTTCACCAGGAGAATTAACCCTCCACGCTCGTTTGGCAAAAACTCTAAATACAGTTTTTCCGAATGTGCAGTCCTACAGCAGTCACACCTGCACCTATGGCAGACCGTGGGGTTTTATCCTGGGTTCACAGGTTGAGATCAATACCCGACCCGACCCAGAAAAGATAGACCAACTGTTGCAGGAAAAAACTAGCGGCGGGTTCCGGATGTTAGATGGGATTGCACTTTTGGGAATGCTACACTTGCCATTGCATCTTAGAAAAGCGATCGCCAACGAAACCCAAGTTTACACCCTCGCCGAACCTCCAAAATTTTTTGGGCAAGGCTCGGTAAAGTAGGAAAAAAGAAGGACAAGGAGGACAAAACAAGTCAAAAGTCAAAAGTCAAAAGTCTAATTTTGATTTTTGACTTGATATTTTTGACTTCCCGAAGGTGTCTCCCCCTCTCCCTTGTCTCCCTCATCTTCCTAATAGCTCAAGTGAAGCAAGTTTAAGGGGTCAAGCCTTCAATCTTGGATGATCAGAATTTTCTGCTCCAAATAATGCTGAAGCAAGCGATCGGTTTTGATAAATTGCCGTATTTCAGTTACCTGCTCGCTACTAATTTCAGTCACTCCAGGAACAAAACATATTCCCAAAATAGATATGTTAGGTGGAAGATATTTCCCGGTTAGTTTATAATTTACTGTTGCCATAAGCTCACCATTTCTTCTAAAGCAATCGCGTAGTGGAAATCTTCTATTGGGCTGTCGCTCTTGACAATTAGGCTATGCTAAATCATGTGACTAATGCCCAATAGAAATATATGGCTTAGATGGTTGAGTGATAGACTCAAACCACTCATTGAGCGCAATTCCTTCATTGAGAAATCCCTTAAGAGATTCCTCAAAGGTTAATTTAGGCAGGAATAACTTGAACAATCAGTGAGCGTTTATCAAGCGACTGAACTTTACCCACTGAACTTAGATTACTTACAATGCGGTCTAGCAGTTCTCCAGCATGAGCGCGATTTTGATGTTCTCGACCTCGTAAACGAATGACAAACTTTACTGAATCGCCTTTACTCAACCACTGAACGGCTTGATTGATGCGTAAATTATAATCAGCTATACCCACATTTGGACGTAGCCTAACTTCCTTAACGGTTGGTCTAGCGCTTTGGTTCTGACGTTTTTTCTTTTGATACTGAAGCTTGCCATAGTTGAGAATCTTTGCTACTGGAGCGTCTTTGCCTTCGGAGACTACAACTAAGTCAAGATCTACACTCTGAGCTAGCTCTAGAGCCTCACGGGTATCAGTCAGACCACGATTGTTATTCTCATGGTCAATCAAGAAGACTTGAGGTGACTTGATTTGTGAGTTAATTAGTTGCTTTTGGATTACGATAATGATTTCCTCTTAATTGTTCAGCACTTTGCTTTGCAAGTAATACCAAGGTAACACAACGCTAACTATGAACTATAGATGTGAACATAATTTAGAATATAATTAACTTGTTAAAAACCATACCAACTTACTTAGAATAGACAAGTGTATATATCATTAAGATTGTGATTTATTCAGCTAACGAACAGTATCCAAGCAAAATAACACGTATCTTTTATAACAAAAAAAACTCAAGCACTCAAGTTTTGTAAGTAGTTGAATGCAAATATCGATTAATCAGCGTGAGATGGAAGCGATCGCCACGGTAGCCACAAAAACCAGCATCTCAACAGTGGGCATTATCGAAATAGCAGTTATCTAGCACTTATTGAGTGGAAAATAGTTAGACTTAATCAAAGTCTGTTGGTAAATCTGGACAGTGGTAATGCTCAAATAATCTGGTAATTTGCGCTGATGTCACACGCCCAATAGACAACTCTGGAATTCCATCTTCAGGAAAAAATCCTACTGCTTCTGTCTCAATACTGGGTGATGGGGAACCGCCAACAAGTTCACACAGAAAAAAGAGCTTATATATGTAATGGGGGAACGGTGGATGACCTTGCCTATCTCTATCGTAAACAGCTAAGAGTTTGACGGCACGAGCATGATAACCTGATTCTTCATAAATTTCTTTGACAACTACTTCACTGGGAGAAAAACCAATATCAGCCCATCCACCAGGTAAAGTCCAACAGCCGTCGGCTCGTTCCTTCACAAGTAAGATAGTATCGTCGCGAAAAACTGCACCGCGCACATCAATTTTAGGAGTGGCGTATCCCACATCACGGGCAAACAGATCCAATATATAGCTGTATTCGATGTTGGTGTGGGTTGCCATGATTTCCGCAGCGATCGCCTGTATTGCTTCAAAACGCTCAAGATCATAAGGGTTTTCAGAAAAAGTCAGACCATTTTGAGCGATCGCTTGTAATTTTTGCGCCCATTCTAACCACTTGGGTTGCACGATTTTCTCCTAGTTTAAGAAAAGGGATAGTTTCAGCTAATCATAGCTCTGAGCCCATCTCGAAAAACCTGAAAGCTTCGAGACAGGTTGTTTTCCACATCCATGTGAGGAGCCACTTTCTGTGCAAAGTCTATTTTTTGTAAACCTGTCTCATACCCATACTTTTTGAGTATCCGATCCAATTGTTCCCATGTGCCTCCCTTAATGGCATCTGGATTCCGAAATCTAGCTTTCTGCAATAACGAATCAGGTATTCTTTCATACTCAGCGCGGATTGCTGGGACATCTCTAAAAAACCATGACTCAAGTTCTTCTATAGCAATTCTGTGTAGAACAATATTTCCTTTCTGTTTAGTTACAACACTGCTAGCATCACATAGCTTTTTTTTAAGACTTGACAATCGTTTTTATCTTGGTCAACTAAGACAACAATCCGCCAATCTTCAGTGACAAATTTTGCATAAGATTGCATACGTTCAGGTAGTCTTTTGAGAAGTCTATCTTTATTTTGAAAGTTATGAATTTTAGGCGTTGCTGAATCAAGATATGAATTTACAATTCACGGGTATGTAGAGACGTAGCATTGCTACGTCTCTACAATGATTTGGCATCGAACTACAAAAATGTATGCACACATAATTCAT
>NZ_JACAEU010000020.1:0-36180 GCF_013388695.1 Fischerella sp. | reverse complement strand
ATATGAATTTACAATTCACGGGTATGTAGAGACGTAGCAATGCTACGTCTCTACAATGATTTGGCATCGAACTACAAAAATGTATGCACACATAATTCATGACCAAATTCAGCAACGCCAAATTTCTTATATTAATCTGCGGTTTTTATTTACGCAGAGGTAGATATTCGTAAAGATAAACTGCCCTGGATATGGGAGATGCTTGTACTCTATCTTAAGATAGAGTATACAAAATACTATCCTTATACGTAAACTTCATCAGAAAAACACAATTGGATTAACCTTAGGTAAAGCAGTACGTATCCTTCCCGATCTGCCTATCTGTTAAGATATTCACTCACAAGCTCAACTTTGAACCTCAAAGGGTTAAATTTCACCTTCATACGCTCAGTTGATGCGATCGCACTTTTGCCAAGGATTTACTTTTTAGGATTAATATAATCGCAGAGATGGCGATCGCTCACCCAAAATTTTTAAGAGGCTTCCAAATAAAAAAATATCCTATCGCTTGCAAGACAAGGAGGACAAGGAAGAAATTGTGTGGGATGTAGGATTTGGATAATTTATTTTTTGGAGTTCCCTAAGAAAAGGTAAAAAAGCGATTAAACGCGCTCAACGCCTGATTTAGTCGTACTTATACCTAGATTTCAGTAAAATCTTCTTACTCAAGTGATAATTTCAATGCTTGTTGAAGTCCTATGTAAGATAAAAGTATTAGCCTCACTTAACAATCACCAATGACCTCGACCCTGCTGAAATTTCCTCGTCTGAATGCGCCTAAGCTACACCAGTTACCGAATGGTTTAACAATCATAGCGGAGCAAATGGCGGTGGAAGCAGTTAACCTAAATTTGTGGGTTAACGTTGGTTCAGCCGCAGAAGCGGATGCGATTAACGGCATGGCTCATTTTTTAGAGCATATGATTTTTAAGGGGACTGATCGACTGATAAGCGGCGAGTTTGAACGTCGGATAGAAGAGCGGGGTGCTGTTACGAATGCTGCTACTAGCCAGGATTATACTCATTACTACATCACCACTGCTCCCAAAGACTTTGCTGAACTTGCCCAGTTGCAAATTGATGTAGTAACTAATGCTAGTATTCCTGACGATGCCTTTGAACGAGAGCGATTAGTTGTTTTAGAAGAAATTAGACGTTCTGAAGATAATCCTCGCCGCCGCACTTACAGAAGAGCAATGGAGACGGCGTTTGAGAGACTACCATACCGGCGTCCGGTATTAGGGCCAGAAGAGGTAATTTCTCAACTCCGACCTCAACAAATGCGTGATTTTCACGCTACTTGGTATCAACCCCAGTCAATTACTGCTGTAGCTGTGGGTAATTTGCCAGTGGAAGAATTAATTGAAATTGTCGCTGACGGATTTACACAAACCAATAACCACCAACCACCAACAACCAACCCTCCGGGTTCGCAGTCGCACCCTGCGGGAAGCCGCCCTGCGGGCGTCTACATGGGGGGAACCACGCCAGGTGCTACAACGCTTGGTACCCCCGCAACGCACTGGCTCCCCAAGACCGCGCTGGCTCACAAACAACAACCAACAATTAACCCCGAACCTCCGTTTATTGAAATTATCCGGCATGAATTTGTTGACGAAAGTCTCCAGCAAGCACGGCTAGTAATGGTTTGGCGAGTTCCAGGGTTAGACCAACTCAATGAAACTTATGCCTTGGATATTTTGGCAGCAATTTTAGGACATGGGTGGACATCGAGACTGGTAAGGGATTTGCGCGAAGAACAAGGACTAGTTTCCCATATTTCTGTGAGCAATATGACTCATAAACTACAGGGAACATTTTATATTTCTGTCCATTGTCCAGTCGAAAATATTGCTGCTGTGGAAGAAGCGATCGCTCAACATATTAGAAGACTGCAAACAGAGATAGTCAAAGCATCAGAAATCGATCGCGTGTGCAAACGAGTAGCGAATAGGTTTATTTTTGGTAACGAAACACCAAGCGATCGCGCTGGTTTGTATGGCTATTATCAGACCTTGGTAGGAGATTTGGAACCAGCCTTTGACTATCCAAATCACATTCAAGCACAGGATGTAAATGACCTAATGCAAGCCGCTCAAAAGTATCTTTCCCCGGATGCTTACGGCGTGGTTGTGCTTAAGCCACATAGTTAGTGGTTAGTGGTTAGTGGTTAGTAGTTAGTGGTTTACTACTTCCCCACTCCCCCCATCTCCCCGAGTTCCCCATTTCCCAATTTCATCATGTGGACTGATATTGATGCCCATATTAGCCAAGTTACTGGCGAAAAATTCCACTCTTCACAACGACGTTCAGTTGGTGGTGGGTGTATCAACCAAGGTTATGCTGTCTCTGATAGCAAGCGTACCTACTTCATCAAGCTCAACCAAGCTTCTCAAGTTGCCATGTTTGAAGCAGAGGCGGTGGGTTTAGAACAAATGTTTGCCACAGCTACCATCCGGGTTCCCAAACCAATTTGCTGGGGTACAGCTGGTAATTCTGGCTACTTAGTATTGGAGTGGCTAGAAATGGATTCGGGTAATAGCAAAGCCTGGGAAGAGATGGGGCGCAAGTTGGCACAGATGCACAAAGCTACCAGTCAGAGCGGTTTTGGCTGGGATATAAATAATACAATTGGTTCTACACCCCAAATCAATACCTGGACATCCGACTGGGCAGAATTTTTTGGCAAACATCGCCTTGGTTATCAATTTCAGTTGGGAAGGTGGCGAGGAGGTCGTTTTCCACAAGCAGAAGAGTTACTAACAGCTATTCCCGAACTCTTGGCACACGATCCACAACCTTCCTTAGTACATGGTGATTTATGGGGAGGTAATGCTGGCTGTACCGTACAAGGAGAGCCAGTGATTTTCGATCCTGCCACTTACTTTGGGGACAGAGAAGTTGATATTGCCATGACCGAACTTTTCGGTGGTTTCCCTGCGGCATTTTATCGGGGTTATGATGAAGTGTTTCCCCTAGATCCAGGATATGAAAAGCGGAAGACTTTGTATAACTTGTATCACATTATCAATCACTTCAATTTGTTTGGAGGTGGGTATGAATCGCAAGCTAACAGTATGATTGCAAGGATTTTGCGTTAACCAAGCCTATAAAGCGATCGCTTCTGTCAGAGTGTTTTCAACAATCAAATAGGATTACTATAGAAGTCCTATATTAAGTTCTAACTAAAAATTTTTAATTATAAAAAATTCTCGAACCAATACCCCAAAAATTTTTCTTTATTTCTCGAAATACCTGCTCAGTAATAGTTTTTCTATTTGAGTACATTTGTAATCAACATCGATAAATACTTTTTTTAAAGTGAGATACTATGCATGGTTTTGCTAATGCAACCTAATTAGGGATTTCCAAGAAATAAATTATCCCGGATTGTGGGGTGGGTGTCCTCGCCCGCCCTTATCAAGCGGCTGCTCGTGTCGCCTGCCTCCACAAGAGATTTTTGGATACTTTTTTGGAAGTTCCTTAATAGCAGAAAGCAGGAGGCATTCCTACTCTACGGGAAGGCCTTTAGCGTAGGGGAATGAAAAATTAAAAATTAAAAATTCGAGCGATTCAATTTTTAATTTTTTATTCTCAATTTTTCATTCTTTAGGGGGCAAAAGGCAGCTATGCAGGAGGAAATGAATGAACAAAACCTTTGCAACTATCGATGGGAATGAGGCTGTAGCCCGTATTGCTTACTGCTTAAGTGAAGTCATAGCCATTTATCCCATCACTCCCTCTTCAGCAATGGGTGAATGGGCAGACACTTGGTCGGCAGATGGTCGTCCCAACCTGTGGGGTATGGTTCCGAGTGTAATTGAGATGCAGAGTGAAGGAGGAGCTGCTGCTGCTGTACATGGGGCGTTGCAAACGGGTTCCCTGACAACTACCTTCACCTCATCGCAGGGATTATTATTAATGATTCCTAACCTGTACAAAATGGCAGGTGAGTTGACTGGTGTCGTTATCCATGTTGCAGCCCGTTCTCTGGCTACCCATGCTTTATCAATTTTTGGCGACCATAGTGATGTCATGGCAGCCCGTGGTACTGGCTTTGCCCTGCTGTGTTCTGCCTCGGTGCAGGAAGCGCACGACTTTGCCCTGATTGCCCAAGCTGCTACTCTGGTGGCGCGAGTGCCGTTTATGCACTTTTTTGACGGCTTTCGCACTTCTCATGAAATTCAGAAAGTGCAACTGTTAAAAGACAACGACCTCCAGGCACTAATTGATCCGGAATTAATACTTGCCCACCGCGATCGTGCTTTAAGCCCAGACCATCCAGTGTTGCGGGGAACAGCCCAAAACCCCGATGTCTACTTCCAAGCCCGCGAACGCGTTAACCCTTACTACGATGCCTGTGCCAAAATTATTCAGCAAGTCATGGATAAATTTGGAGAACGCACAGGACGGTATTACCAAATTTATGAATACCACGGAGCAAGGGATGCCGATCGCGTTATTGTGCTGATGGGTTCCGGCTGCGAGACAGTGCATGAAACTGTAGATTACCTCAATGCCCGTGGCGAAAAGGTAGGTGTAGTGAAAGTGAGGCTTTATCGCCCCTTTGACGCTCAACGGTTTGTGCAAATTTTACCAAAAACAACAAAAGCGATCGCAGTTCTTGATCGCAGTAAGGAACCTGGAAGCATCGGAGAACCGATGTATTTAGATGTGGTCGCAGCTATTAATGAAGCTTGGAGTGGAGGAGATGAAGATGATCGAGGAAGTGGGAGAACTTCTTGCCTCCTCCGTCCTAAAATCGTCGGTGGTCGCTACGGTCTTTCCTCCAAAGAATTTACCCCAGCAATGGTGCGGGCAATTTTCGACAATCTGGCACAAGATTACCCGAAAAACCACTTTACTATTGGTATCAACGACGACGTTAGCCACACTTCCCTAACCTTCGACTCTAACTTCTCTACCGAAGCAGATAACGTTGTTCGAGCAATGTTCTATGGTTTGGGTTCTGATGGCACAGTGGGTGCAAACAAAAACTCGATCAAAATTATTGGCGAAGAAACTGACAACTACGCCCAAGGCTATTTTGTCTACGACTCGAAGAAATCTGGCTCGATGACTGTCTCTCATCTGCGTTTCGCCCCGCAGCCAATTCGCTCTACCTACCTGATTGACAAAGCTAATTTCATTGGTTGCCATCAGTGGGTACTCCTGGAACGTGTGGATGTGCTCAAAGCTGCTGTGTCTGGGGCAACATTTCTACTTAATAGTCCCCACGACGCCGATACTGTCTGGCAACATTTGCCGATGCAAGTGCAGCGGCAGATTATCGAGAAAAAACTGAAGTTTTATGTGATTGATGCTACTAAAGTTGCCCGTGACAGTGGCATGGGCGGACGAATTAATACGGTAATGCAAGTATGCTTTTTTGCCTTAGCAGGGGTTTTACCCCAGGAAGAAGCGATCGCCAAAATTAAGCAGGCAATTGCAAAGACTTACGGTAAGAAAGGGGCGGAAGTTGTCCGCATGAATTTGCAAGCAGTAGACCGGACGCTAGAAAATTTGCATAAGGTCGATGTTCACAGATGGGGAGATGCAGAGAGGGGGAAGGGGGGGGCCCCACTTTGTGGGGATAAGGGGCAATGGGGTGATGGGGTGATGGGGAGATGGGGAGAAATCCAAAATCTTGCGAGTGCGCCGGAGTTTGTGCGAGAAGTTCTCGGTAAAATGATGGCTGGGCAGGGGGATGAGTTACCTGTGAGTGCCTTACCAGTAGATGGCACTTTTCCCACAGGTACCTCTCAATGGGAAAAACGCAATATAGCAATAGAAATTCCTGTTTGGGAACCAGATGTCTGCGTACAATGCAGTAAGTGTGTGATGGTTTGTCCCCATGCTGCGATTCGCAGCAAGATTTATACAGTAGGTGAGTTAAATAAAGCTCCTGTGACCTTCAAATCAACCCATGCCAAAGATAAAGACTTTGCCGGACAGCAATTTACCATCCAGGTAGCACCGGAAGACTGTACGGGATGCGGTATTTGCGTAGATATTTGTCCTGCTAAAAATAAATTACAGCCAGAAAGCAAGGCGATTAATATGAAACCGCAGCTACCTTTGCGGGAGCAAGAGCGGGAAAATTGGAATTTCTTTTTAAATTTACCAAACCCTGATCGACGCCAACTAAAACTCAATCAAATTCGCCAACAACAACTGCAAGAACCATTGTTTGAATTTTCTGGTGCTTGTGCGGGTTGTGGCGAGACGCCTTATTTAAAATTATTAACACAACTATTTGGCGATCGCGCTATGATTGCTAACGCCACAGGTTGTTCTTCTATCTATGGTGGCAATCTGCCCACAACCCCTTGGACAAAGAACAGTGATGGTAGGGGGCCGGCATGGTCTAATAGTTTATTTGAAGATAATGCCGAATTCGGTTTTGGCTTTCGCCTCTCCCTCGATAAACATGCTGAATATGCTGCCCAATTGTTGCAGGAATTGGGCAATGGGAAAGATTCCCAAAAGCTTATTCCGCCTGATTTGGTTGGATCTATATTAAATGCTCCCCAAAAAACTGAAGCAGACATTTATGAGCAAAGACAGAGGGTAGCATTGTTGAAACAACTATTAGATGAAATTTTGGTTGATGTAGAAACGCATCATAGCGTGTCTCTACAGATAAAATCCCAAATCCAGAATCTCAAATCCCTTGCTGACTACCTTGTCAAAAAGAGTGTCTGGATTGTTGGCGGTGACGGTTGGGCGTATGATATCGACTTTGGCGGACTCGATCATGTACTTGCCAGTGGTCGCAATGTGAATGTTCTGGTAATGGATACAGAAGTATATTCCAATACAGGTGGTCAATCTTCCAAAGCAACTCCACGAGCTGCTGTTGCCAAGTTTGCTGCCAGTGGTAAGCCAGCCGCCAAGAAAGATTTAGGACTAATCGCCATGAGCTACGGTAATGTCTACGTGGCAAGTGTAGCATTAGGCGCACGAGATGAGCATACCCTCAAGGCGTTTTTAGAAGCCGAAGCCTACGACGGGCCATCGCTAATTATTGCCTACAGCCATTGCATTGCCCACGGCATCAATATGACAACAGCGATGAGCAACCAAAAAGCATTGATAGAATCAGGTCGTTGGTTGCTGTATCGGTACAATCCAGAGTTGCGAAAACAGGGTAAGAATCCCTTGCAGTTGGATATGCGACAGCCGAAGCAGTCACCAGAACAATCAATGTATCAAGAAAATCGCTTCAAAATGCTTGCTAAGAGCAAACCCGAACTTGCGAAACACTTGCTGCAACAAGCGCAGGCGGAAGTAGATGCACGTTGGCAATTGTATGAGTATCTGGCAGCACGCCCAATAAGAGAGGATGAGAGTTAAGAATTTAAAGACCATCCCAAACTCGTAGGCTGTTCGTAAACTCGTTTTAAGGTATTCACATCTCTTGGAGAAATTGGCGGCGGGTTGCGAACTTGAGAAAAGTATAATACATCACTCTGCAGCGGACTATGCCCCCATATTCCCAAGGCGTGGCCTAGTTCGTGGCGAGCAGCAGCTAAAAGGTATTTACCTGTTTGACTGGGACTTAATAGAATAGTAAAACGATGGTATAAAAAATTATTTTTATTATATAAATCGTAAGTAG
Source organism: Fischerella sp. (assembly GCF_013388695.1). Taxonomy (NCBI): domain Bacteria; kingdom Bacillati; phylum Cyanobacteriota; class Cyanophyceae; order Nostocales; family Hapalosiphonaceae; genus Fischerella; species Fischerella sp. Next base: position 28,559 of record NZ_JACAEU010000020.1, on the reverse strand, counting down.
TTTGGGCGGAACGCGCACGGGGAAATTTACTGCCAGGAGAAGTTTGCAAAGGAGGAGCTTTTCTGACGATTGTGATATCAGCTACTTCCGGTTTTTCGATTACTTGTAGAGGTAAATAAGCGCTCCAATCTCGGACAGCTTGTAAAACTTCGTTGACCCATGCTTGTGCTTGCTTGGCGTCTATTGTTTTTGGTGTTTCTACGTAAATTTTAATGGGAAATTGCGACCAAATTAAATAGCCTATTTGTGTTGGTGCAATTTGAGAAAAGTAGTCACCATTGTTTGTACTATCTTGCCAGTTTGCTAGTGTCGGCGGTAGGGGATGGGATTTGGGAGGAGGTAGGGAGGTGGGGTGATGGGGAGAGTATGAGAGATTAGCAAATGACTGCGCGTTAGTCAAGATCGCGAGCAGTCCAGTGGTAATAATTAGTCCCAAAAGTGCTAGTAAACTTGGTAAATTTAAACTTCTGAGAGCATTAGGTTTCCGGTGTTGGGTTCTTCTTCCCAGGCGTTGCATATTTGCGGGATGATTTGATAGTTTTGTGGAATGGGCGACACGAGCCGTCTGTTGGATTTTCGGGGCGGACAAGATGTCCACCCCATAAGAAATCATCTCTTGATTGTGCAACACCTCTCCCCATCACCCCATCACCCCATCTCCCTATCTCCTCATCCTTAATTAGGGAGCCAACCAGCACTCAAAACTACAGTTAAACCAAGAAAAACGACTGTCAGCGCCCATGTGACTCGGTTCAATGTGTTTTCTGCACTTTTGGTACTGCTAAACAACTGGGCTTGTCCGCCAATGGCTCCGATGCCATCTCCTTTGGGGCTATGCAGTAACACTAAGACTATCAAAGCGATCGCCGAAAAAACCCAAATGCCTTGTACGATGTTAGAAACGGTCATAGTAGCAATGTTGTTATGAATTATGAATTATGAATTATGAATTGTATTAAATTCTCATTCATAATTCACATTATTAACTTTTTACAGTCTAACTTCCACGGGAGTGCGAGATAATTTTACTTCATACTCTGTTGGTTGCAACAGCGATCGCCCTGTCATTTCTGGTGGCTGAGGCAGCTGTAAAATCTGCAAAATCGTAGGGGCAATGTCGGCTAACTTGCCATCGCTTCGCAAGGCAACATTTCCGCCATGTCCGGGAATTTTTGCTTGTTCTCCTTCCACGACGATCAGAGGAACTGGGTTGGTAGTATGGGCTGTCCAGGGATTTCCCTTCTCATCGATCATATATTCGGCGTTACCGTGGTCAGCAGTAATAATTGCTGTACCTCCAGCTTTGCTCACACTTGCCAGCAGGCGTGCTAAACAGCTATCCACAGTTTCTATGGCTTGAATCGTAGCTTCCATCTTACCTGTGTGTCCCACCATGTCTGGATTGGCATAGTTAATCACAACTAAGGAGTAGATTCCCTTTTCAATCGCTGCTACTGCTATGTCTGTAACTGCTTCGGCTGACATAGTTGGTGCTTTGTCATAAGTAGCAACCATCGGACTGTTTACTAGTTCCCGGTCTTCTCCTGGGAAAGGTTCCTCTAGTCCGCCATTAAAGAAGTAGGTGACGTGAGCGTATTTCTCGGTTTCAGCGGTGCGAAACTGCTTGAGACCGTGCTGGGAAATTACTTCTCCTAAAATATTACTCAGATTCTGCGGTTCAAAGGCAACCTTTACTGGTAAATCTGGGTCATACTGCGTAAATGTGACAAAGGACAATGGCGCGATCGCCTGTCTTTCAAAACCGTTAAACTCTGGATTGACGAAAGCTTGGGTGAGTTGTCTGGCGCGGTCGGGGCGGAAGTTAAAAAATATTACCCCATCTCCTGGTTCTATCGCACCGGGTGCAATGCGTATGGGGGCGATGAACTCGTCTGTGACACCCTCTGCATAGGATGCTTGCAGAACTTCCACAGCAGAACGACCATTGCTGGGGCTATCTTGCGTCATCACATCATAGGCGCGTTTGGTTCGATCCCAACGGCGATCGCGATCCATCGCATAATAACGACCACTAAGGGTAACTATGCGTCCGATGCCAATCCGGTCTATATAGTTTTGGATGAGCGCAATTGCCTTGACACCATCTGTTGGGGCGGTATCGCGACCATCTGTGATGGCATGTATGCATATTTCCGAAATTCCCTGACTTTTCGCTAAGTCAAGTAGTCCGAATAGATGACTGACGTGCGAGTGTACCCCACCCTCAGAACAAAGCCCGACTATATGCAGCTTGCCATTGCGATTCTTGACTTCTTGGCAAATACTGACAAGTGCTGGGTTCTTGAGAATGGAACCGTCTTCTACCGCATCGGAAATGCGTACTAACTCTTGGGGTACAACCCTCCCAGCACCAATGTTCAGATGACCAACTTCAGAGTTGCCCATTTGACCCTCTGGCAATCCCACTGCTTTTCCGGATGTGCGGATCAGGGTGTGCGGATATGCTGCCCATAAGCTATCCATTACCGGAGTTTTAGCAGCTGCAATAGCATTTCCTTGTGTCTCCTCGCAGTAGCCCCATCCGTCTAAAATGACTAGCACCACGGGAGCAACAGGTGCTTTGGTCATAATAAAATTGCCCTTTACTTTTTGTAATACCCGAATGATACCACTGCTAATGGAAGCCGCAAGTAGATTTGTGCCTATTAACTTATTTTATAAGAGTATTTCGATTTTTTAGATATTTCTTAAAGTTTAGCAATTTTTTCTTAATTTTTGTGGTATTGGTTGGCTGTTAGTGGTTAGTAGTTAGTGGTTAGTAGTTAGTAGTTGGTTGTTATACCAATTTTAAAAAAGAATGCGACAGATGGATTTACAGAACTCTTATGCACCAAAGAGTTTCCCAATCCAAAATCTAAAATCCAAAATGGTATTACCCACTAACCACTATCTACTAACTACTAACATTCTCTTACTTCTTCTTCGCCGCAGCTTTAGCAGCTTTAGCAGCTTTTTTAGCGGCTTTTTCGGCTGCGATCGCTGCTAGCCTAGCTTGTTCTTTTTCTTCCGCTATTTTCTCCAGGTAGTAATGATAGTCACCTAAGTAGACGCGGAATTCTCCATCCCGAATTTCCACGATTTTATTGGCTACCTGAGAGATAAAATATCGGTCGTGAGAAACAACTATCGCTGTGCCATCATAGTTTTGCAACGCTTCTTCCAGCATTTCTTTGGCTGGAATATCTAAGTGGTTGGTTGGCTCATCTAGTATGAGTAAATTTGCTGGACACAAGAGCATTTTTGCTAACGCTAGACGTGCTTTTTCACCACCACTTAAGGCAGCAACTTTTTTAAACACTGTATCGCCACTGAATAAAAAGCGTCCTAGCAGTGTGCGGACTTCTTCATCTTTCCAGTCAGGAACTTCATCATGGATAGTTTCCATAACAGTTCTTTGCAAGTCCAAAGCTTCCGCCTGGTTTTGCTCGAAGTAACCCGGGATCACATTGTGTTCGCCTAATTTAACAATGCCTTCTGTAGCGTGTTCCATACCCATAATCAGGCGTAACAAAGTAGATTTGCCAGCACCGTTGGGGCCAAGAAAAGCAATGCGATCGCCTCTTTCAATCAGGAGATTTGCTCCTAAAAACAAGATTTTGTCATCGTAGATGTGAGTTAAATCTTTGATTTCCACTACCTCTCGTCCGCTACGGGGTGCAGTGGGAAAACGGAAGTGTAATGTTTTTAACCCAGCAGTAGGTGCTTCGATGCGCTCAATTTTTTCCAGTTGCTTTTCCCGGCTTTTTGCCTGGGTACTCCGGGTAGCACTAGCACGGAACCTGTCAACAAAGGCTTGTTGCTTCTCTAATTCTTTTTGCTGGCGTTCGTAAGCACTAAGTTGCGCTGTTTGATTTTCGGCTTTCTGTTGTAGGTATGCCGAGTAGTTACCGAGGTAGGTAGTGGAAACACCACGTTCAGTTTCTACAATTTGGGTGCACAGACGATCGAGGAACTCGCGGTCATGGGAAACTATTACCATCGGCGTACTCAAGCCTTTGAGGTAATTTTCCAGCCACTCAATAGTTTCTAAATCTAGGTGGTTAGTTGGCTCGTCCAGAAGCAGCAAATCAGGTTCTTGCAGAAGGATTTTACCCAAACTGATTCGCATCTGCCAACCACCACTGAAAGCACTGACAAGGCGATCGCCATCTTCTGGTTCAAAGCCCATTTCTGGTAATATCTTGCCAATGCGTGCCTCTAGGACATAACCATCTAAGGCTTCAAACTGCCGCTGCAAGCGATCTAACTTATTGATCAGTTTTTCCAGTTGTTCTGGTGAGGCGGTTTCCATCTGCTGCTGTACCTGCACCAGAGACAACTGTACCTGGTTTGCCTCCTTGAAGACTGTCCAAAATTCTTCTCTGATGGTGCGGCTGGGATCTACATCAAACTCTTGGTTGAGGTAGGCTATGTGTAAGCTGGCAGGACGAATAACTTCACCAGAGGTTGGCTCAACTTTGCCAGTGATGATTTTGAGTTGAGTGGATTTACCAGCACCATTGACACCAACTAAACCAACGCGATCGCCAACTTTCACTTCCCAATTAATATCCTTGAGGACTTCGCCAGTCGGATAAATTTTACTAATATGTTCTAGTCTTAGCATTGAGTGTCTCCAAGGTAGGCAATGTGCAGGGAAGGCTAACTCACATCGAGTCCAATCTTAACAAAATTTAATTACAAATTCTGTACGAGAAATTCCTTGAAGATAGAGAAAAATTTTAGCTAGCGATACGCTAATAGTTGCTGTATCAATTTGAGGATTGATTTTGTGCTGCTTGCCTGACTTGTTCAATCTCTAAGCCTAGTGCCTCTGCTATCTGTTCTACAGTCAAACCCAATGCCAATAATCTCGGTATTGCTTCTAATTTACCTTCTTGCCATTCTTTTTTCACCACCAAGACACTAAGACACCAAGAAAAATCCATTTCCAAAACTCAAACCTTGACAGGAGTAGTGTCTACTCTTACGGGAAGTCGAAGAAGGCGCGTCTGTGTGCCTTGGTGGACGCAGTTTATGACAGCTACTTATGAAAGGCTGTTGTTGAGGCTGATATACGGATACCTAAGCTTGAGAGTCATTCCTCTGATTCTCTGGCTTAGGCATCCGCAGTATGAATTTTATATTCAAGGTCTTTATATTAGTTGACCCCGTTATTATTGCAATAAGTAAACTAGTATTTAGATTCGCATCAAATTAGTAAAGTTTATTAATATTTAATATTTTCTTAAGCTTTAGAATTTAATATTTTCTTTAGATTGTTCACGATAACCGACACAAACGATACCCCGGCTACCAACCGGGGTTTTTGTCCAAGTCAGCTATTGTAGTCTTGCTGTAGGCTGTCGCAACGGGGTACGTGCTGTGAACTCATCAACATTGCGTCAACTCTGGTCTGTGATTGAAGATACTCAGACTAGTATTCTTTTAGAAGTCAACGACACGGAATTGGTTCAACAGTTACTAAGGCAACTAGAAACTCAGAAAATACTCAGCAGCGAAGAAATCAGTGTCATCAGTGCTTATATTAGTTCTAGGTTGCCACTAATTCGGGATCTTGCTCTGTTACGTAGAGGATACATTTGAGCAGAAACCTAGAGCGATCGCTTTGGGATAACAGTTATTTATTAAAACTGAAACGTCCGTCAACCTTTTGATTACCAATACTCGCAGTAACTTTCACCTGATACTGACCAGCTGCATTTCCAGGAAAAAAAGCAGCGTAGTGTTTCCCAGTAGCATCATAACTAAAAGGAATAGTCTTTTGTGTCCCATCTGGTTGCTGAACTTGAGCTGTGACTTTGGCATTAGGTACTGCTTCATGGCGATCGCCTGTTTGCAGATATAAGTCTAGATGAGTTCCGTTGGCTTCTTTTTCAGGCACGAACTCTAAATGATATTTTCCTGTCTCCACAACTTGACCACCTTTGGGCGATCGCTAACCCAATCAATACTAACTGAGGATTTTAGGATACTTAAATTTAATATAACAATTGAATAGTTATTCAATTGTACAATTTTTGAATTTTAGTTAAAATTGATATTGATAACCATTGCCTAAAAGAAAATTGCCATGAACAAGCAAAAGGGAAAGCAAGATTTGGACTTACTCCCAGGTTCTGAAACGCCTAAGTGCGATACCCATTTGGTGCATTTAGATCGTGTACGTTCAATAGGGGCGCAAATTCTGCCAACAAACAAAGCACAGGAGATGGCAGAAATTTTTGGGGTGTTGGCAGATACAAACCGTCTACGCCTCTTATCAGCTTTAGCAAACCAAGAATTATGTGTTTGCGATTTAGCTGCATTGACAAAAATGACAGAATCAGCAGTTTCACACCAACTAAGATTATTAAAGGCAATGCGTTTAGTCAGTTATCGCCGAGAAGGTCGTAACGTCTATTACAGCTTGGCTGACAGTCACATCATTAACCTGTATCGTTCTATAGTAGAACACTTGGATGAATCCTAATTTCCCTCATTAGAAATAGCTTGTTGACATTGAGGAATTAATAAGTGCGATCGCGCTGTCTAAATATTAGATATCTATAAAATTAACAGTCATCTTCAATGACAATGCCTTTACAGCTAAATAAAGCTTCCCAAAATCCCTACTTCTCAGTAACGGAATCCCGTTGCGTCCGAATCCATTTTGTCTGAGGTTGAACTAGAAAAGCTAAATAAAGTGGAATCTTCCGCAGGATGTATAGAGGTACGGCAAACATCGTTTGCACAGGGAAGTTAGCCCGGCCAAACTTACTCCAAGCTGCAACGATCGAGGTAAAAATTAGTAGCCCTTCCATTGCTAGCAAGATGGTTGGCAGCCAAGAAGTCCCCAAACCTCCAGCTAAGGCGGCTCCTCCTATGGCAGTTGCCCACATCATTACCAACAGCGAGAGTGGTGGTACACATAAGTCCAGGGCGATCGCCAACAAATCAAAACGCTTTTGATGAATAGAAGCTCGTAGCAGTCTAGGAATTTGCGTGAGCATGATTTGCAAATAACCATGTTCCCAGCGTGTTCTTTGGCTGTTGGCTGCGTGCTGCTGTTGTGGGAATACCCCTGTTACTTGAGCATCTAAGCAAAATTGGGGAGAATATCCAGCGATGGCAAGATCCACAGCAAGTTGCATATCCTCAACAATATTACCGCTAGCTAAAGAAACCTTTTGGATGACTGACCAGGGAAAAGCCATACCTGTACCCGTTAATAAGCAGGGTAGGCCTAGTTGCTTTAATCCCGTCGGACGGACTAAGTTCTTAACCATAAATGCTAGTGCCGAAACCAGTTCCTTTGGTTCTGGGTTCGGGGGTGGTGTCAACAGGTAGACAGCCTGAATTGGACGTACTGTCGCTTTAGCCAAACAAGCAATCCGAGCGATCGCGCCCGGATGAACTATACAGTCTGCATCCACCATCACCACTACCTCGGGAGGATTAGTCGCGATATATTGCAGACCATAGTCTAAAGCGTAACCCTTACCCATGTGCTGGGGATCGTAGCGCGAGATCGCGGTTGTGCCTGCCTTTTGGGCTACAGCTGCTGTTTCATCGTCACAATTATCGGCAATGACGATCGGGCGATCCTGTTCTGATAACTGTGGTAGCAATGATTGCAGTGTGGCACTAATTCCTGCTGCTTCATTATGGGCTGGAACTAAAACGTCAACTCTGGGTTGAGAGACAAGTGCGTCTTTACACTCAGTTTGGTGTTGGGAAAAGAGTGCCGCAATACATTCAACGAAAAAGACAGAGATGGGAATGAAAAGCCCGAGGGCGATCGCCAACAAGACAATTTCAAAACATCGGATCGCCAGCTGATAAACTGTCACTATTTTTAAGCCTTTTTTTGTTTCGCTTGGTTTTTTATAAAGAACTAGAAGCAGCCGATGATTTGGCTTGTAGTAAGTTACGAAAACTGGATGAACTTTTTTTGCTTGTCTCAATATTGTTAGCCACTATACCCAAAACAGGTAAGTGCAACATTCGCAGGCGGTGCAGTGCCTGAGTTAATAACGAACGTTTGGTTTTGCCAACTCCCACAACCATCAATATTCCATCTGTATGCTCAGCGAGAAAATAACTATCAGCAAAACCAAGCAGATGGGGTGTGTCATAAATCACTAAGTCAAAAGCTTGATGAAATTGCTCCATTACATGCTGCATCTGAGTAGATCCAAGCATCCTGGTAGAGGATGGTAGGATTTTGCCAGAGGTCAACACAAAAAGGTTATTTTGTATGCGTGATAGCTGGGTGTTAGATGGGCGAGGAGCCAGGTCTTCAGAAATCATGTTGCTTAGCCCATGCACATTTTCCAAACCTAGCTTAGTGTGGAGATAAGGTAGACGGAAGTTTGCATCAACTAGTAAAGCTTTCTTACCCATATAGGCTGCGGCTTGAGCCAAATGCAAAGCAATAGTTGATTTTCCATCTCCAGGTGCAGGTGAAGTCACAACTAAAGATTGGGTTTTAGGAGCACCAGCAAGAAAACGAACGCTGGCGTAGAGAGAATCGAAAGCTGACAAAAATTTAGTATCTTCCTCAGTCCCGTCAATTGCGCCGATAACTTCTGAAGAATGTTGTGCATTTTCATTCCAAGGAATCACCTCTAACACAGGTAATTTGATTTCATTTTCAATGTCTTCAGAAGTGTAAAAGACATTGCTGTGTTTCTCTTTAAGGGCAGCAGCTCCCAATCCCAATGCACCAGCCGCAACCAATCCCATAGCTAGCTTCTTGAGATTATCGCTCTTAGTTGATATCAAGTTGCCATTTTCATCGCGCGGTATTCTGGGCGGAGAAACGACCTCCCAAGGCACTTCGCGCTGTGCTGCATCGACTTGCAAGGTTTCTCGCTGTATTGAAAGTTGGTTGAGCGTTTTGGTAGCAATTTCTAGCCGCCGCCGCAGTTCATTATACTGGCGCATATTAACTGGAAACTGATTTACTTGCTGAGCCAGGTAAGCTTCAGACTGAGCAAGTGCACCAAGACGACTCTCTAAAACTTGAATATTATTGGTAGTATCAACCAGTTGTTTGATTAGTGCCAGACGAGTAGGATCTTGAAAATTTAGTAATTGGGGATTTACCCCTTGAGTTGGCAGCTTTTGCCCCAGAATATTTTGGGCTTCCTGATTCAACAGCTGAGATAAATTTTGCTGCTGCTGCCGCAGCTTTTGAAAAGATGGGTGTTCTTCGCTAAACCTTGCTGCCTCCATCGCCATCACACTCTCTAGTTTCTTCAACTCTCCCAGTAGCTCTTGATAGCGAGGTTCTTGACTAAGAGTAGAAGCAGCCAGTGCTTCATCAGGTGTTAGCCTTAATTGTTGTTGCAATCTCTCGTAGAGCCGCTTATTCTCTTGCAAATCCTTTTGGGCGTTTAGTTTCTGAGCTTCGACTTCACGAACTTGCTGAGATAATTCTTCAACTTGACTTTCGGGATCGCTCAATTTGTATTTCTGTTGAAGCCTTTGTAAATTGCCCTCTAGAGTACTAACTTGCTGTTGCAATTTCGGGAGCTGAGCATCAATGAATTTAACACCTGCGTTAATACGCTTCTTGCGATCGTTAAGACTGAAACTTAAATACTCTTGAGCAATTTCTGACAAAACAAACTCGACTTTTTCAGGGTCAGAATCCTTGTAAATAACTTCTATGATGTTAGTCGAGTCAAGTAAATCTTCGCCAATGCGTTGAACTACTAAATTCTGATTAAATGTTTCGTAAGTAATGTCAGGATATCGGGCTTGGATTTTTTGAACAACTCGCCCCAGCATCTCTGTTCCTTGCAAAACCCGAAGCAGAGATGGATAATTTACATCAGTTTTTGGATTGTTATTAACTTCTCCATTACGCGATATAAAAGAAGGATCTGTCAGTTTAGCTTCAGAAGTTACAGGCTCTACTAAAATCTGAAAATTGCCTTCGTAGCTACGAGGGGAAGACAAGACGAAGTATATAGTTATAGTCGCCACTAAACTGGCAATGCTACTAATCAAAAGGAGATTTCGCTGAAACATTCTCATGAATGGACGCAGATCCAATCCTCGTTTCTTAAATTCAGCAAAATCATCTGTTTCAACTAATCTCAGGTCTTGTAACTGATCTCTACGCTCGATAAGTGTAAAGGCTTGAGCTTCTTGTTTATCCTTCATAGTGACTGCTATAGATTTTATGTAGTTTTCCCCTGAATCAGTGCTTAAAAAGCATGGACATCAAATGCTAAATAGTCCAAAAATCCTAATTAATTAATAGTTAGATATTATTGCGTACTAGGACAATTCTTTTTTATTTCATACAACTCTGATATCTGCTGTTCAGTAAATGGCATTTTATATAAATTGAGCTTTTGTTTGAGAATTAACCAAAAAAAAGGTATGTCTTCTACCAAGTATCTTTTCCATAATCTTCTAGGTTCAGATGCCAACCTGTATAACCATTCCAACCCCACCTCTCTCATCCATTTTGGAGCTCTTCCGATCTCACCTGCTTCAAAATTAATAGTTGCGCCTATGGCCAAAAATATTTTTATATTTGGTAACTTGTTTTTGTATTTACATATCCATTTTTCTTGTTTTGGTGCACCTACTCCGATTGCTAACACTGTTGCACCAGAGTTATTAATCATGGCAATAATTTTTCTACACTCTTGTTCTTTATTTTCAAACCCCCAAGAGGGAGAATAAGAACCAACAACAATATCTCTTCCTAATTTATTATTAATTCTAGTTTGAGCTTTGACAGCAACATCATTACTTCCCCCCAATAAAAATATCTTAATTTTTTCATTGTTTTTGTGATATTCATAAAATGCAGGGAAAAAATCAGAACCTGCTATTTTTTCTTGGATTGACGTACCTAAAAATCGAGATGCATAAATTAAAATTTGACTATCGCATAACTTGTAGTCAGCAATGCTATAAGCATTGAAAAACTCACTGTCGTATTGCAATTTGATGATGTGATCCACGTTAGGTGTAAATACAATACCGGAGTTGAGATTTTGTAACACTTCCTTGAGAGATACATTGCTAATTTCAATATTTAACAATCTAACTCTTTTCATATTTATCTCTTTAATGCTTGACCCTGATTTTGCTTGATTAACTCTTGCTTTTGCTGTATGACTGTTGTGTTCAAAGTGAGAAACACTTTATTTAGCAAAGCAAGTTATTCTGATGAACTGACAGTAAACTTTCGCTACGTAGCGACAAACTAAGCATTGACTGGGCTTGAACAGGGTAAAAGCTTTCACATTATCCTCCCTTGTTGGAAGTATCTGGAAAGCAGCTGCCAAGCTTATTGTTGTTGTGCTCAATTAAACATCAATTTTTTTTGAAATGATTTTTTTCATAGAAAGTCTCAGGCTGATGTATCAATCCAGGCTTTCTCAGTAGCGCGATCGCATCTTTTAGATACGCTTGGAATTAAAATTTAAATTTACTTGATTGGGGCGTACCTAGTTAGCTACTGGGGAGCCTCATTTTTTATTCAGTGTTCAGTTGACGTAAAGTTAGAGAAAGTTTACCTAAATAGTAAATACTAAAAATGCTGCTGTGACTGTGTTTTAGCTGTGTTCTCTTGAAGCCTCAAGAGCTTACACGGTTGCGATTTGATGTTATGATTCACACACTGTTCAGACAGCAGCCACTTACTTTAAGGATGGAAGGCCACAAACTCAACCATAAAGATAAAGTTCTGACCCACAAGCTTTAAGCTTTATACAAAATTTCCTGGCGGAACATAGCACTGGGTGTAAGCTTCTGTATGCATAGTCCCTAGTTGTGAAAAATTCTTTCATTGACTAGGTAGCGAATTGATGAGTCGACAGTAATGTCTAATTTGTGACAATCAAGCCACCAGTTCTACAAAGGTAAATCTCCCATACGCATAACACGTCATTGAAAAGCAATGCTAAAAAGAGTTCTTTACTGATATTTAACTATATGCTTTCAAAGTTTTTACAATAGCTCAATATAGCGCTTCCTAATTGAGTGCAGTACAGTAATAGAAGTGACTATGCTCGTAGGTGACTAGTAAAAATGAAAGCTTACTCGTTGGATCTGCGGCAGAAAATCATTGACATTTACAACACGGAACAGATCTCACAACGTCAACTGGCAAAACGCTTTGGTGTCAGCAAAAGCTTTGTGCAAACGCTGCTTAAACGCTATCGCAAAGAAGGCACGATAGCCAGAAAGCCACGCGCAGGAGGAAAACCAAGACTATTAACTTCAGTACATTTAGAACAACTGAGACATTTAGCAACTGAGAACAAGCACGCCACCTTAGAAGAATTATGTGAATTGCTATATCAAAAGACACAGGCACGAGTCAGTCGTTCTACAATGGGACGTATCTTGCAAGAGATGAATTTAACACGCAAAAAAAAACCTCCCCGCCAGCGAACAAAACAATAATTATATCCAGAACCTTAAGATGATAGTGAGATGAGATTAGTGCTGGGTTAGAACGTATTTATACTAGACAGCTAAGTTTTAATTGATTCAAAACACAAAAAAATTACCTTCATGACGATCGCGAGTTCTCACCGATTGTAAACTACTGCTCTAAAGTCAAATAATTATTGCAAAAAGTTGCTGTTTTTACCTATTAAGCTGTTAGCTTTACTACTATTAAAATCTTCTCTTCTGCAAAGACAAAGGATATTACCTATCGGTTACTGTATTGTAGGCAATTGAGAACAGCTATATTTTCTTTTTCAAATCTTAAAAAATAGACTGTTGTCAAATCAACTCACAATTTATTGTTGTTATGTAGATAGGGCAAAGCTTTTACCATCCTAAAATACAGAGGATTTTCTGGAGAGAATATGTAAAGTTTTTATGAAGATGCACTAAAAAGTTGAATTGCTAGTAGTAAGCCAAAGTGATTTTGATAAGTTTTGAATTTTGGCAGCGAGTAGAAATAGAACAGCAAATCAGGTTAAGCTAGAAACGCTCGCTATGTGGTTTTGTGGCCGTTTTGTTTAGGTAAATGACTGATATAATTTCACTTTCAGGTTGCTCAAATTAGCAGCGATGACTGATTCCGGTCAGTATAGTGGAGACAACTGCCAAAGCGATCGCACGCTCTTATTCATTAAATGCGGCTGTGATGTACAGTTCACAGCTAGCGGTAAATCAGCATAATGTACTTCGGAAATGTCACGGTGCAATCATTGCTTGCAACACTCGACTTATAAGGCATTTTGATGCACTGCATTGTCAAAAAAACCTACTGGATCAAGGATTTCGTATTTGCAGAGAATGATATCAAATCCGTTTGATTAGTTATTGTATCTGCCCTCACCCCTGCCCCTCTCCCAACTTGGGAGAGGGGCAAGGGTGAGGGTTTTTAATGAATATGAATTAGCCGGATTTGATATGATATCCTGACAGTCGATCGCTATGAGGAAATGTCAAGGTTATATTTTTATATAAAACATCATACTCAAGAGTGAATTTTATAGCAGCTTGATATAGTCTTGCTCAAATCTTCATAAATAAGCATGACCAAAATCTGCTGCTGGCTTTTTCTCAAAGCTTAATTTGTGGGGCTTCGGGTGGAAAAAAAGCTTACGGGATGGGATGGAATGTATATGAATATTTTATGAAGATTGTACGCAGTTAACAGCTTAACATTAATATAATTTTATAACTTTAAGTTTTCGTGGCAAAAATTTGCAGAGAACATAAAAGCTCTGTTGCAAAGGCTCGGTTTATGTGGCCACTCTAAAGATTTCAGCCATAAGTTTGACTCATTCTCTGTCCTCCAACACCAAATAGTTGAAGAAAGTCGTGGTGTGGTTAATGCCAAAACCCCACTTATCAATCATGTCTGCTAGTTACTAGTGACACCACTTGTAGCTTATTCACTGTGGGTAGAGATAGAGGTTAGATGAGAGGTCATATATTTGCATGAGCTATCCAATAGCTCGCCTCGCTCTTTGTCTTTTAACCCAGTTCGTCAATTGCGAGAGTAAAGATGTCTTTCACGATCGCCTACTTAATAAATCAGTATCCCAAGGTCAGTCACAGTTTTATTCGCCGAGAAATCAACAGCCTAGAGACATATGGAATCAAAATACAGCGATTTGCAATCCGTTCTTGCAGCACAGAGTTGGTTGATGAAGCGGACAAATTAGAACAACAGAAGACTCAGGTAGTCTTGGGAATTGGGATAGTAGGCTTGCTTATTGCTTTACTCCGCACTGTTCTAGTCCGACCAATTCGTTTTCTACAAGCCTTGTGGTTGACACTCAAGCTTGGTTGGCGTTCGGAGCGAGGTCTTTTGTATCATCTGATCTACTTAGCTGAGGCTTGCGTTCTTTTACGTTGGTGGACAGATGCAGGCATAGCCCATGTTCACTCTCACTTTGGCACGAATTCCACCACAGTAGCGATGTTGTGCCGTGCCATTGGTGGCCCACCCTACAGTTTCACTGTTCACGGCCCTGAAGAGTTCGATTCTGTCAAGTCTCTGGCCTTAGCAGAAAAAGTCGAACGGGCTACTTTTGTCATCACAGTTAGTTCCTTCGGCAAAAGTCAGCTTTATCGTTGGTGTCCTCAACAGCAGTGGTCAAAAATTTATGTGGTTCGTTGTGGTGTAGATAATGCATTTCTGGATATAGCACCCACCGCTACACCCTCCCAGCCGCGCTTCGTCTGTGTTGCCAGGATGGGCGAAGCCAAGGGGCATCTGCTTTTAATGGATGCCGCAGCTCAGTTAGTAGCCCTTGGCTTGCAGTTTGAACTGGTATTGGTAGGCGATGGTCCCCTACGCGGCAAGATTGAAAATGCGATCGCTCGACTCGGACTACAAGATTGTGTCAAAATCATCGGCTGGGCCAGCAATGCTGAGGTTCGTCAACAGATCCTAGCTGCACGAGCAATGGTGCTACCTAGCTTTGCTGAAGGTTTGCCAGTAGTACTGATGGAGGCTTTAGCACTAGGCTGTCCAGTTATCAGCACCTACATTGCCGGAATTCCGGAGTTAGTAGAGCCGGGTGTGTGTGGTTGGTTAGTTCCACCTGGCTCAGTTGAAGCATTAGTGGCAGCTATGCGAGAAGCATTGCTGTTACCAATGAACAAGCTGGAACAAATGGGTATCCAAGGGCGAAAGCGAGTTATTCAACGGCATAATGCCACAGTTGAAGCTGGCCGCCTAGCGACACTATTTCGTTCTAGCATCGAGAATTCCAAAAATCAGGCAATTGAAATTTCGTCAACTGTTGACTATTCAAATAACCGTAATGTCGAGGAGAAAGTGCTACATCAAAACTTACTGAATTTCTCTGCTACCGATTTACCTTCTTCACAGAAATCATGACCTCACTGAAGAAGCTTGCTATCAGTGGTACGGTTTGGACTATCACTGGCTATGGATTGAGCCAACTCCTGAGACTAGGCGGTAACTTGATTTTGACTCGCCTACTCTTCCCACAATTTTTTGGCCTGATGGGTCTGATCACCATTTTCCTGATGGGCTTGCAGCTGTTATCGGACATTGGTATTAATCAAAGCATCATCCAGAATAAGCGCGGGGATGAACCAAATTTTCTTAACACTGCCTGGAGCTTACAGGTTATTCGTGGCATTGGTTTGTGGTTATGTTGCGTTTTGATTGCTTGGCCGCTTGCTAAGTTTTACGGAGAACCCCAGTTCTTATTGTTGCTCCCGGTGGTTGGTCTGAGCACTGTGATCTCTGGCTTCAACTCCACTGCTTTATCCACGCTCAACCGTAATATGTTTGTCCGTGAGTTGGCACTTTTTGAACTTAAGGTGCAGGCGGTATCCCTGACAGTGATGATTATCTGGGCTTGGTTTAGTCCAACGATCTGGGCTCTTGTAATTGGTAACATTACAGCAGCTTTGCTACGTATGGTTTGGAGCCATCGCTTGAATTCTGGGCCACCTAATCGCTTTGCTTGGGATCGAGATGCAGTCAAAGCCATATTGTCTTTAGGTAAGTGGATATTTTTTTCGACGGCTTTATTCTTCTTAGCTGAACAATCTGACCGACTGATTCTCGGCAAATTGATTTCTATAGAGGTTTTGGGTATATATAGCATTGCCTTCACACTTGCTGACATCCCACGCCAGGTTCTCTTTGCGCTCAGTAGTAAAGTAATTTTTCCAGTTTTTTCTAAATTTGCTGACCTTCCTCGCGAAATTTTTCGTGAGAGAATTCAAAAGAACCGTAAGTTTGTTTTGATCGCAATGGCATTGGGCTTGACGGTTCTAGTCAGCTTCGGAGATATCGTAATAATTACCCTGTACGATCGCAGGTATCTTCAAGCCGCGTGGATGTTACCGATTTTGGCATTAGGCATCTGGCCGCGAGTACTTACCCAAACAATTGATACGTCACTTTTGGCTGTTGGCAACGCTAAATATTTAGCAATTGGTAGTTTTTCCAAATTTATTTTTATGATCCTTGGATTGCCCTTGGGATTTTATCTCATGGGTCTTCCTGGAGCTGTGATGACAGTTGCACTTAATGACCTTCCCTTCTATAGCGTAATAATTTATGGTCTTTGGCGTGAGAAACTTGCCTGTATAAAACAAGATATTGAAGCTACTTTGATATTGTTTGCATTCATCAGTTTAGTGATGATTTTTAGAATCATTTTGGATTGGGGACTACCTATAAGTACTCTCTATAATTCTTGAACTTTATGAATTGTTGAGAAAAACAATGACTGTTTGTGCAATTTGCAATCACTCGCTCGGTAATAAATCTTATTTCGTACGAGAAATGATGTTTGGATTTAGAGATGAATTTGAATATTTTGAATGTGGTCAATGTGGATGCTTGCAGCTTAAAAATATTCCGGAAAATATTTCCAAATACTACCCTGATGATTTTTATTCTTTTCAAATTCCTGTAGTCGAAGAGGAAAACACACTTCAGTCTTTTCTCAGACATCAGAGAATGAAATACTTAATTGCTGGAAATACTTATTTGGAGCCTTTACTTTCAAAAATCCTCACCAAAATATCTAGCATACCTCAACCAATTTACTATGATTGGGTAAAAAAACTGAAATTACCAATGGATTCAAAAATTTTAGATGTAGGTTGTGGAGTTGGCAAATCTCTTCTGAGTATGCGCTCTGATGGGTTTACCGACCTCACAGGAATCGATCCTTTTATAGAAAAAGATATTTTCTATGAAAATGGAGTTAACATTTTTAAGAAACACTTAGATGAAATGGAAGGGCAATTTGATTTCATCTTTCTCAACCATTCTTTTGAGCACATGCCCAACCCATTAGCTGTAATTAAGAAATTATATAGTCTATTAAAGAGCGATAAACATATAATTATTAGTATCCCATTAGCTTCTTCTTTTGCTTGGCGCAAATATGGTATTCATTGGGTACAAATAGACGCTCCACGTCATTTTTTTGTGCATACAATTAAAAGTATGGAAATTTTGGCAAATCAAGGAGGTTTTCAAATTACAGATGTTGAATTTAACTCAAATTGTTTTCAGTTCTGGGGAAGTGAACAGTTTCTCAGAGACATACCCTTGATAGACAGTATTTCTTATGCTGTAAATCCTGAAAATTCTATTTTTTCTAAAAATGAAATCAAAAGCTTTGCGAAAAAGTCTACACAGCTAAATAAGGCAAAAGATGGCGATCAAGCAAGTTTTTACTTGTATAAACCTTAAAGGGGACTGGGTATCAGGGATTGGGGATTGGGGATAAATAATTTCCCGATCGCCGTTCCCCGTTCCCTGTTAAGAGTTCCCTGTCTTTCTTAGGAACTAACTTACAACTACGTCAAACTCAATTTATATTTTTACTAAGTAAAGCTGATGAACCCTCTGGTATATATTGTCATGTTTGGCTGGATTCCGTTTGTCATCTATCTATTTAGGTGGGTGCCAGCTCAGAGGGCAGTTATTATAAGTTTCATCATCGCGTGGCTATTCCTGCCTGTCGTCAAGTTTCACTTCTCAGGTCTGCCAGACTATACCAAAATGTCAGCGACCTGTTATGGCATTCTATTAGCAACTATTATATTTGACATTAAACGCTTCAGTTCGTTTCAGTTTGGCTGGCTTGACCTGCCGATGTTAGTTTGGTGCTTATGCCCTCTAGCATCATCAATTACTAATGATTTGGGTGTATACGATGGGTTATCATCTGTTCTCGACCAAACTGTGACTTGGGGATTACCGTATTACCTGGGTCGATTGTATCTCAATAACCTCGATGGATTGCGTAAGTTAGCCATTGACATATTCATCGGCGGTTTAATCTATATCCCTCTGTGCTTATTTGAACTCCGCATGAGTCCGCAGTTACACCGGATATTTTATGGCTTTCACGCACGCAGTGCTTTTGGCCAAACAATCCGAGGCGGAGGATACAGGCCGACAGTTTTTATGGAACACGGCCTTATGGTTGGTGCGTGGATGGCGGCAGCTGCACTACTCGGTGTTTGGTTGTGGAGGGCTGGCATTGCCAAGCAAGTCTGGGGTATTTCAGCTAAATGGCTTGTAGCTGCATTAATAGTAACAACCATACTAGTAAAATCAACAGGCGCGATAATTTTACTGGCATTGGGCTTGTGCATCTTATTCTTCTCCAATAGGTTTCGTACCTCTATATTGATATTGATTGCGATCGCCGCGATCTCATCACATGTGTATCTGGGAGTGAGCGGACAATTTCCTGCAGATCAAATTGTTGCCGTTGTATCCAATGTGTTCAATGAAGAACGAGCACAATCAGTGCAGTTTAGATTTGAGAATGAAAAGCTCCTTTCCGAAAAGGCGCGGGAGAGAATCGTTTTTGGGTGGGGAGGATGGGGACGCAGCCGCGTGTATGACGAGTGGGGAAAGGATATTTCAATTACTGATAGTTTGTGGATTGTTGCTTTTGGCACTAAGGGTTTAGTAGGCGTCATCAGCCTCATGGCATCGCTATTACTGCCGGCGATCGCATTTGTACTACTTTACCCAGCTCAGATGTGGAATCACCACAAAGTGGCATCAGCTGCAGCTCTAGCAGTGCTTTTGGTTTTGTATATGTTGGACTGTCTGCTAAACGCGATGATCAACCCCATCTACATACTCGCATGTGGTGGCGTAGCAGGGCTGGTAATCAAGCAAACAAGAATCAGTAAAGAAATAAAGCAATTAGAAACTCATATACCTCGTTATAGATAGGCTTAATTCTCTCTATTGTTCAGAAAATCAACTACTGAAAGTATTAAAAAACGGCGCTTAAAGAAAAATTTATGTCTAATGCAATTCAGCTAGATAACCTATCTCGTCTGTTGGTAGTCATCCTTAACTACCGCATCCCCCAGCTGACAATTGCCTGCTTGCGTTCTTTGGTGGATGAAGTGCGATCGCTACCAGGTACGCACGTTGTAGTAGTTGACAACGCTTCTGGTGATGGATCTGCGGCACTAATTCAAGGGGCGATCGCAGCTGAAAGCTGGGGTGATTGGGTTTCGCTCCTACCACTAGAGCATAATGGCGGATACGCCTTCGGCAATAACGCTGCAATCCGCTTGGGGCTTGAGTCAACTAATCCACCACCCTATTTTCTGATCCTCAACCCAGATACGCTTGTTCGTGCTGGAGCCTTAAAAGCTCTGGTAAACTTCATGGATGAACAGCCCGATGTAGGAATTGCGGGTAGCCGCCTAGAAGATCCTGACGGCACTCCGCAGCGCTCAGCTTTTCGCTTCCACACTATCTTCAGTGAACTTGATTCCGGTTTGCGTCTGGGAGTGATAACGAAATTATTGTCAAGATGGGTGGTTGCCCCTGCTGTTCGTGAAGACACCTATCAAACCGATTGGGTGTCTGGAGCAAGCATGATTGTCCGCCGCGAAGTCTTTGCATCAGTAGGTTTGCTCGATGAGAAATATTTCCTATATTTTGAGGAAGTAGACTTTTGCTTGCAGGCAAACAAAGCAGGTTGGTCTTGTTGGTACGTTCCTGCTAGTCGAGTTGTGCATCTAGTCGGGCAAAGTACAGGAGTAAATAACCCCAACCAGCGACCCAAACGCCTACCCAAATACTGGTTTGATTCTAGACGCAGATACTTTATCAAAAATCACGGTTGGCTGTATGCAGCCCTAGCTGATGCAACTTGGGTGTTTGGTTTCTTTGTGTGGAGATGGCGGCGGGTGATTCAGCGCAAGCCAGACACAGACCCACCCAAGCTGATGAGTGACTTTCTGCTCAATAGCATATTCATCAAAGGAAGTCAAGCTTAACACGTACGATCTATCTGTAATCGATTTTTAAAACGCGATTTTAGTCATAGCCTTAATTCACATCAGGCGTAATTCCGGAAGATAAATTCAAAGACAGCGAGATGGTTTGTTCGCAGGGGGGTGCAAGTGCCAAGCTTTTCCAACAACATTGGGGTAGTTGTCATTGGACGCAATGAAGGCGATCGCTTAATCAAAAGCCTAGATGCTGTTGTCGATGGGTCGCGCGTAGTAGTATACATTGACTCCGGTTCCACCGATGGCAGCTGCGAAGTTGCATCTCAACGCGGAGTCGAGGTGGTTAATCTGGATATGTCGGTGCCGTTCACTGCTGCCCGAGCTCGCAATGCTGGCTTTGAGCGGCTGCGCGCAAAGCATCCTGAAGTAGAGTACGTCCAATTCATTGACGGTGATTGCGAGGTCGTCGAGGGCTGGATCGAGGCAGCCGCCCAAACACTGAATGCCAATCCCGATGCAGTTGCTGTCTGTGGCTGGACGTGCGAACGTTACCCAGAACGCAGTATCTATAACCGCATCTGTAGTGTGGAGTGGCGGATGATGGGGCCAATCGGACGGACATCTAGCTTCGGTGGCAACGTGATGATTCGTGCCGATGCCCTGGCAGCCGTAGGGGGCTACGACGCCAGCGTCATCGCCGCCGAAGATGATGAACTGAGCGTGCGGTTGCGTCAAAATGGCGGTACGCTCCTCCGCATCGACCAAGACAGCGTCCTGCACGACGCCGACATCCACAGCCTGTCGCAATGGTGGCGACGTGCCAAACGCTGCGGCTATGCATTTGCCCAGGTTTCGCACATACACGGGGCTTATCCTGAGCGCAAGTTTGTCAAAGAGATATGGCGCACCTGGATTTGGGGGGCGATCGCACCTTTGGGTACACTAGCGCTGTTGCCTTTCACACATGGGCTATCGTTGATTGTCTTGGGGCGCTATCCACTGATCGCTCTGCGGACGATTTTCAAAACGCAGCGACAGGGATTTTCTTGGGCTGACAGCATCGCTTGGGGTTTTTCGTGTGCAGTATCGGTGTTTCCTCAAGCAATCGGTGCTGCCAAGTTCCACCGCGATCGCCTGCTCAAAAAACAGCATGAAATTATTGAACACAAGCTTCCGCAAGCACCCGCGATGAAAGCGATCCAACCAACTGGGAGATAGGTAAATGGCTGATAGCAATCGACGTAGTCACCCCGTTGCCGTCGCGCTTCTCGGCGCTGGCTACATTTCTGATTTCCATATTCGGGCGCTGCGCTTGTTACCCAACGTCGAGGTACGAGCCATCTGCGATTTGAACCGCAGACTAGCACAGCGATTTGCTGAGGCAAAGGGGATACCGAACGTCTACAACGATCTGGGCGAGATGCTGTCTCGCGAACAGCTAGACGTTGTTCACATCCTGACGCCGCCCCACGTTCACTTCACAACTGGTAGCCAAGTGATAGAGGCTGGTGTTGATGCCCTGATTGAGAAGCCGCTTTGCCACAAAGTTACTTACTGCCAGGAACTCCGCAAGCTTGCAGATGCTGCGGGTAGAGCGATCGCTGTTAGCAACAACTTTCTGTATTTCCCGGTGTATGAGAAGTTGGTAGCCGACCTGCGTAGCGGTCGGTTAGGGCAGATCGATCAAATAGACATTGTTTGGAACAAAGAACTTGGACTGCTCAAAGGCGGCCCATTTGGGGCGTGGATGCTCCAGTCACCAAAGAACATTCTATTTGAGGTAGCTCCCCATTCATTCGTCCACCTTATCCATCTCCTCGGTCAGCCCGAAGAAATTTCCGTCGATGTCCATGATAAAGTGGAACTACCGCGCGGGCTAGAATTTTACCGTCGCTGGGAAATCCGAGGTTGGCAGGGCAACACCAGCATCCGGTTGCGGTTTTCGTTCATTGATGGATATCCAGAACACTACATCCATACTCGCGGCACGAATGCAGTGGCGCGGGTGGACTTCGAGAACAACACCTACGTCTGCCAAGAGCATACTCCCTACCTGCTTGATGTCGATCGCTATGCCAATGTAGTAACTAGTGCCCGTGACTCTCTACTGCAAGCCAGTGGCACCTTAACCAGTTTCGTGCTATCTAAGATGGGTCTATCCAAAGCATCAGGCCCATTCCCCTACAGCATCGCGCGAACAGTCGAGAGTTTCTACAACAGTAGGGGAGGGATTCTGGACGAGAGGTTGAGTCCGGCAATTAGTGAAGCCGCAGTCGCACTTGCTGAGTGGGTTGCCCGCGAGGCTGATTTGCCAATACCAGATCAAGCGGTATCTGTTGCTAACGAATTGGTCAAGCCGACCGTGCCAAAATCTATAGTGCTGGTGATTGGCGGTACAGGTTTCATTGGTCAAGCCCTGGTGCGCCGCCTCCGTAAAGACGGTTATGGCGTCCGCATTCTTGCCCGCGATCCCAATAGCTGCCCGGCAGAATTACGTAAACTCGGAGTTGAGTTTGCCAAGGGCGACTTTGCTGATGCCAACGCGGTAGAGGCTGCGCTGGATGGCATCCGCTATGTTTACCACCTAGCACGGGGCAACGGCAAAACCTGGAGCGAGTACCTAGAAACTGACGTTAAGCCTACGCGCAAAGTTGCTGAGTTATGTCTCAAACACGGAATTGAGCGGCTGTTTTACGCATCTTCAATTGCGATTTACTATGCTGGCAAGAACACATCGACCATTACGGAAGAAACCAAACCTCATGATGACATCATTCGCGTTGCTCCCTATGCGAGATCGAAGGTAGAAAATGAGCGATCGCTGCTGGAACTCCACCAAAAACAGGGCTTACCTGTAGTTATTTTCCGTCCGGGTGTGGTACTCGGTCGCGGTGGCAATCCTTACCACTGGGGAATTGCCGCTTGGCCCTACAGTTCAGTGTGCAGCCTCTACGGTGATGGCAATAACCACCTACCAATTGTGCTTGTAGATGACGTTGCTGACGCGATGGTGCGGGCGATCGCAGTACCAGGTATTGAAGGTGAGTCTTACAACCTTGCCAGTACCCCTTGTATCACAGCTAATGAATACCTCGATGAGTTTGAGCGTCAGGCGAACATCAAACTACGACGAGTAGCCACATCGGCCTGGAAGTCCTACACCGAAGCCCTTTTCAAGTGGGCAATCAAGAGCATCGGACGCGATCCTAATGCCGCATTTCCCAGCTATGCAGATTGCGAGGGTCGCAGCTTTGCTGCTAGGTTTGATTCCTCAAAAGCAGAGCATCAGCTGGGCTGGTCGCCAGTCAAAGACCGCGAAACTATTATCCGCGAAGGCATACATATTCCTGTTGAAGAGTTCTTTAGGTAGAAGGAATACCCCGGTTTCTAGGTGTGAGGAGGATATCAAGTAAACCTACACACAGCACATAGCTTATGAATTATTTACTAGTTAGCTATGTACCCTTTGGCAAGGGGTCATCACCAAATACATATGTCCTGGGCGATATGTGGCTTGAAGACTTACGAGCGCAAGCCGAAGCATGGAGTCCATACGGCAGATTAGGTGTCGCTGTTCGATATGTTGACGATCTGACAGTGGCCGATAGTGGTAGCTTCAACTTAGTAGAAATTAATCCACAGGAAGAGGGATTTGATGTTTTCCCCTTGCCAAATTACTATTCTTTGAAAACCTTCATTACAAAGCTTCCCAAGCTCAGGAAGCAGCTAAATCAAGCTTGTCAATGGGCTTCTATTGTACAAGCTGATTACAACGGTCATCCAGTGTCTTTGGCAGAGATTGTTTGGCCAATTGCGAAAAAGCATAACAAAAAACGCATCTATGTGTTTAATGGAGCCGATCCTTTTCCTCGCCTAGAGCAGTTTGTTGCACAAGAGCCAAATCCCATTATACGAATGCTGAAACAGCAAAAAATGGTCAAGTATTTTGATCGTTTCTGTCGCCAAGCAATACGTGAAGCTGACCTAGTGTTCGCGCATAACTTTTCAGTAGTTGAGCGGTTTCAGCAAGAGTGGAGCGATCGCTGTCACAATTTTGAACGCACCTTTGTGACAGACGAGATTCTCATTAGCGACCAACAGGCAGCGTTACGCCAACAACGATTAATGGATGCTTCCCAACCACTACGCTTAATTACGGCTGGACGACAAACGCCAATTAAAGCAACTGACCATGTGCTGCGAGCAATGGCAATTGCATTATCCCGTGGTATTGACCTGCATTTGGATGTGGTTGGAGATGGGGACTCTCTGGAAAATTACAAGCAATTAGCGGTCGAACTTGGTCTAGAGGAGACAGTTCGGTTCGTCGGTGGCGTGCCTTACGGTCGAGAGTTGTTTGACTGGTTCGATCAAGCGCACATAATCGTAGTCACCAACCTAACCGCCGAAATCAGCCGTAACATATTTTTAGGAATGGCTCGCGGTCTACCAGTGATCCTCTATCGTAATCCCGGAAGCGACGCACTGTTAGAAAAACACAAAACCTCCATTCTCGTGCCCTCCGGTGATATTGACGCTTTGAGTGCAGCATTCATAGAAGCCCATCAAAATCGCACCTACTTAGCTGAGTTACTTGCCAATGGTCTGGCACTTGCTCGCACCAGAACGCTGGATGAAACCCATAGGCGTCGTGCAGAACTTGCTGCATGTTTGCACGGCTAAAGCATTTACATAGCAATCCAATTTGATTCATGAACTTTACTCATAAAGACAGGGAACAGAGAACGCTTAACAGGGAACAGGAAAACAATGTGTGTAATTAATTCTGTTTGAATACTTATGGATCACCGTAATAAATTAATTACCAAATTGCGTCGTTGGAAATATTTATTAATCAGGTTGTGCAGTCAAGATAAAATTCTCATTTATCCTTGCCTAGCTTTGATAACTTTTTCGATTGTCATCAGTGGTTGTTCTCTACCAAGCAACCAAACAATGGTGACTGCTGAAAAGAGCATTCCTAGCTCCACTCCTTTTGTTGTAAGTGCCAAAAAGAGTATTCCTAATTCCACTTCTTTTGTAGGAATGGGTCTTAGTGGTATTGCCGATTGGTCAACTCAATTACCATTTTTGGATATTTTTAAATTGTCTCGGCAATGGATTACTCAATGCGAAAGTAGAGATCCCGGTTGTAATAGCAATGGAGAATGGGATACAAATGAAGCCAGTCTTCTAAATTTAGACAAAAACGGTTGGGTCAAATCTCTACCAAATCCCAACGCTCCTCCCAAATACACCCGAGTCAGTACTTTACTATTGAGAGAAATAAAAGGCCGTTATCCTTCTGGAAAATATATTGTTTTGTATGATGGTGAAGGCACAATTGAGTATGGTTTTGATGCTCAAAAAGATAAAGTCGCTTCAACTCCTGGAAAAGATGTAATCAATGTCAATTCCGAAGGCGGCGGAGGCATATTAATTACTATCAGTTCTACCGACCCTAAAAAGACAGGTAATTACATTCGTAACATTCGAGTTGTCAGAGCTGAAGATTTAGCTCTCTACACTAAAGGTGAAATATTTAATCCTGCTTTTATAAACAAAATTAAAAGCTTTAAAAATCTTCGCTTCATGGACTGGATGCAAACAAATGGTTCACAGCAGAAAGAATGGTCTTCTCGACCTACACCCACAACTGCTTCCTATGCTCTCAATGGAGTGCCTGTAGAGGTAATGGTTGCTCTCGCCAATAAAATCAACGCCCAGCCGTGGTTCAACATGCCCCATATGGCTACTGATGAATACATGGCTAAATTTGCTCAAGTGGTGAAAGAAAAACTGAACCCAAAATTAAAGGCATATGTAGAGTTTTCTAATGAGGTTTGGAATTGGAAATTTCCACAGGCAAATTATGCTTTAAAACAAGGTCAAGCGAAATGGGGAAAAGATAAAAAAGATGCTTACATGCATTGGTACGGTATGCGTACTGCTCAAATGTGCAATACCTGGAAAAACACTTTTGCTAAGCAAAAGGATCGTGTAGTGTGCGTGATGGGCACTCAAACAGCATGGCAAGGGTTAGAGAATGCCGCTTTAGACTGCAAATATTGGGTAGCAGAAGGTAATAAATCTTGTTATCAACACGGTATTGATGCTTATGCGATCGCTGGATATTTCGGTACAAGTTTGGGTGCACCGGAAAATACTAAAACAGTAGAGTCTTGGTTGAATGAGCCAGATGGTGGTTTTAGTAAAGCTTTTCAGCAGTTAAAGCAAGGAGGGTTACTTAAAAACTCTAGCGATAGTTTAGCAGATAATTACAACAGCTTTATTTATCATGCCAAGGTAGCCCGAAAAAGAAATTTGCAGCTAGTTGCTTACGAAGGGGGTCAACATATCGTTGGTCATTCTGGAGTGGAGAATAACGAAAAGTTGACCAATTTCTTTATCAAACTAAATCGGCATCCAGCCATGTATGAAATCTATACCCAATTACTAAATGATTGGAAAAAAGCTGGAGGAGGATTATTCATGCATTTTGTCGATATCGGAGCACCTGGTAAGTGGGGAAGTTGGGGCGCATTAGAATACGTAGGACAAAATAGTTCACCTAAATATCAGGCATTAGTAGATTTTAATAAAAATAATCGTTAGCGTGTTGAGTGCTAAAGGCAATTGTAGAAGAGAGCAAGAATTCAATTGCAACAGCCGGGAGGCAGCAGCCCACCACCCTCGTTACCAGGTTGAACCTGGTAACGATAATTAGAGCCTCTGGCTCTTATATAAACTGTTGCGAGATATCAGATAAGCAGCAAGAATTCATAATTATTAAAAATACTTGGTGTGACTAGAAAATTTGTGAGGTAATCAGCATGACAGATAAAACTATAATTGAACCAACTCCATATAAAAATACTAAAAATTCATCAAAATTTTTAAGATATATACATAATTTTCGGGGGTTTGCAATTCTCACAATTGTGGCTACTCATATCATTCCTACTCTAGAATGGGGTGATGAAAGAGTAGAAAAAATAACTTCTATTTTGATTGGCAATGGAACTGTATATTTTATCTTTATAGCAGGATTTTTATTCCAGTTTTTATCTTCCAAATATGAATACAAAAAATACTTGAGTAAAAAACTGCAATACGTTATTCTGCCTTATCTATTAATATCAATACCAGCAATTATATTTTGCATTGCTAGGAAAATATATATTCCACCAGATTGGTTTAGTGCTCGTTTTTCAGATTGGTCAATTCCTGGTCAAATCATCATGTACTTACTGACCGGAGCGCATTTACCACCATTCTGGTTCATTCCCATGATTACCATTTTTTATATTATCTCGCCCATATTGCTATGGGTGGATAGGCATCCCCAAGCCTATCGCATACTCCCCATGTTACTGACGATCACCGCAGTTGTACCTAGACCCTATCAGAATGATAATGTTATGCAGTCATTTGTCCATTTCCTATCTGTCTATATGATAGGTATGTTTTGTTCGCACTATAGAGACAAGCTGTTTTTGATTGTGCAGAAAAAAAATCTCTGGCTGCTGATAGGCTTCGTTATCTTAACTGCTTTAGAAATTGCGATCGTACCAAGACCGATTGCGATTAATTCACTGAGTAAACTAATTCTGTGCGTACTAATCATCTACGTTTTATGGCTCATTGAATCACGCCTACCAAAAAAATTTCATGAGATCATGGGTTTCCTAGCTGAATTGAGTTTCGGAATCTATTTTCTCCACGACTACTTCATAATTGCCTACTCTGGGGCAGCTAATAAATTTGGATTCGATCCATTTTGGACTCAAGCTAATCCATTAACTTTTTCGCTAATTTTCTTCACTGCGGTAGGAGCAAGCATCGTTTCAATCTTGATCGTGAAGAGAATTTTTGGGAAAAATAGCCGATTTGTTATTGGCTCATAAATTGAGTTTTCGAGATATCTGTTTTTCCGGCTTCGACTGTGGTCGATATTTCTTACAAAATCCTCGGTATTTAGCAGCGCATTCTTCTAATACCAATTCCCTTTAACTGTGAAACATATGTAGATCCCCCCCATTCCTCCCTCGCTCCTAATCCCCACGGAGTGGGGGCCGGTGAGTTCCCCAGAGGGGGCCGGTGAGTCCCTCCTTTTTAAGGGGGGCTATAGAGAATCATCTGTCTCAAATATTTAGAGAAATGGTAAGTAGATGGACGTAATTAAACATAAAGTGCTTATTTTGTGACAAGGCGGGCAGGATGCCCCGAAGTTTGCCGGAAAGAACATCTCCCCGGCAACTTCTCTCCACCCCACAAGAGATTTGTTGTTCTTGTGGGGTGGGCGTCTCGCCCGCCCTATTTTTACTTTATTT
>NZ_JACAEU010000111.1:0-15867 GCF_013388695.1 Fischerella sp. | reverse complement strand
TAGTTTTATAGTTCTTGAAATATCTAAGTAGTGACCAAGCCTTACACTGCTTCTAATGTCGCACTTTTGTACTCTTTATCTGTTTTTTCCGAGTTTATTCGGTAGGTGCAAGATATGAGATAATTTTGTCCTAGTCTGAGGGTATCTCCCTCATCTACATTCAATGCTACAAGGCGTCCTTCTACCTGCGATCGCAGCGATACTTCACGGTATGGTTTGGTAATGCCTCTATATTCTAATTGTTGTTGCAAACCACTCTCACGGGCGATCGCTACATCTACAGGTGTTGCACCACCCGCTTGTCCAGCCGCACCACGACGTTCTTGTTGAGCTTCAGCTGATTCTTTGGGAAGTGAACCGCAACTTCCCATCAGCAGTCCAAGACTTGATAAAAAAGCTAGCAATAAGATTGATGAACACGATGAGAAGGAATGATTTTTGATTATTTTACGCGGCTGATTTCCGTTCCAAATCATTACTATTTTGCTCCTAGGCAGTTTTGGCTATGACACCCGTTTATTAACAACCAGTCACGATGGATATCATGAATATCACTTGGGCTATAGATATAAGGGAAAAGTTCCGTAAAAAAAGAGATAAAGTGTAAGTTTTATTTCATTCTTTATCACAATTTTTTGTATAAAAAACTACTATTTATTTTATAGAGAAGAGCGAGCATAATGCTAAGTATGCTGATTTATCAAGGCTAAAATGTGAACTGATGCAATTATTTATGTTAGTATAAATTTTTATTGCTGATTTTGTCTCTACTTATAGACGTAGGAGTTGTAATCGCTGAAAATAAGCCTTTTTGTAGTTGGCTTCAACCTAACAGAAGTAATCAAAATAATTAGAAAGAAGAATTGAACATACTATCACTCCTAGTTGTTTTTATCTTTATCCTAGAGACTATACCTAGGAGGTACATGAGGAGAAAGTCATGTGTACACCCATGACTTAAGTCATGTGTTTACCATGTCAAATGTGATGAATTCATATTTTCTTTTCTAAAGGAACAAAAGAGTTATTTATTTACAACGCTGTAGCAAAACTACCAGTAATTCTTATAATATTTAGTTTATATTAAGAAAGGTAAAAGTTTTGGAAATAACAGACACACATAATGTATGTCCCCTTGTAAGCAGTTGTAACTTTACTTTACGCGAGGAAGGCTAACAGTGACATCACCACTTGTACAAACTACTGACGAATCTCTACTCGCGGAATTTTTCCAAGCATCAGTGGGTAAATGGCGCTCTGAGAGGCGTTATTATACCCTGCCGGAAGGAGAAACAAAAGTGATGGAGAGTTTAATTACGATCCGGTTTTTAGAGCAGGGATGTGATGAATTGCAAAAGCTAGTTCAAATGCACGGTTTGCCTGCTACAGTGAATTTGACCTGTGGTGCTAAAGTAACTTGGGAAAGTACTAATTCGATTTCAGGCAGGAAAGAATCAAACGGGAAAACCATATTTGGAGCTTTAGGAAGTGTATTGTATCGCGATCGCGGTTTCGCCACAACTAAGCCAGTTACCGCCCAGTATTACTTCCCCAATCCCAAAACCCTATGTTTGCGAACTGAGTACAATGGCTCTGTATTTGAGGAAGAGTTAAAGCTAGTCGGCAGCAAGTATCGAACACGACAGACAATTATCTCTCGTGCTGGCGAACAGTTGATGATTGGTCAGTATTTGGAAAAAAGGATTTAGTTAGTGGTTAGTGGTTGGTAGTTAGTGGTTGTCCGTTTTGTCCTCCATCTCCTCATTGCCTTACAACTGTAACTCAAACCCAGGCAAAACCTCTTCACCAGAAAGTATGGCTGGGAGTTGAACCACCTTTGCAGGTTGTCCAAGTTTGTAAATTTCTACCTGCTCATCTTGAGGATTAATAAGCCAGCCTAAGCGCAAACCATTTTCTACATACTCCTGCATCTTATCTTGCAAGGATTTGAGACTGTCAGTTTCAGACCGCAATTCAATCACAAAGTCAGGCATCAGTGGGGGAAATTTTTTGCGTTCTTCTGGAGTCAGTGCTTCCCAACGCTCCAATTTTACCCAAGCAGCATCGGGCGATCGCTGTGCGCCATTGGGCAGTTTAAATATAGTAGAGGAGCTGAAAACTTTTCCTAATCGAGTTTGGCGGTTCCAGTTATTCAAATCAGTAATCAAATCTGCTTCTTGTCCTCCGCTTTCTCCTCCCACTGGTGGCACTATAATCAATTCTCCTTTTGCATTCATTTCTAGGTTCAAATCTCTGTTCGCCATGCAGAGTTGATAAAATTGCTCATCCGTGAGATGCATAATAGGCTCTAGGTTTAGCACAACAGTATTCATATAAGGCAACTTAATTTTGAGTTAGCCAGAAATTAAATTACCCTAATCCTAACCCCCCTCGCTTACGAGGAGGGGCTGGGGGTGGGGTTTCTAAAAAAACTAAAACAAACCAATTAATAATGATTCCCTGATTTGCGATGATGTACGGCTGTAACACCATCAGGATCTAACACTTTGCCATTATCCACAATCGCATACACCAGCCAGTGATCGCCAGCTTCCATCCGGTGTTGTACAGTGCATTCCAGGTATGCCAGCGCATCTGTGAGGATGGGATTGCCATTTTCAGTTTCTTCAGTGGCAATACCAGCAAAACGGTCTTGTGCCGGGCCAAAGGGTTTGAGGAAGTGCTTCATCAACCCCAAGTGATTGCCTTCTCTAAGGATGTTGAGAACGAATGTGTTACCTGAGTGTGTCAGTGGTTCGACTGCGCGGTCTTTGGCAACGGCAATGGTAAAACCAGGGGGATTAAAGCTTGCCTGCGATACCCAAGAGGCTAACATTGCACTGGAGATATCGCCTCGCTTGGCTGTGAGAACACATAACGATCCAACAATTCGTCCAACAGCTTGTTCAACGTTGGTGGCGGGTTGGCTGGGAGTACGCACTTTTTTAGCTTTCTTCAGTGCTTGGGCGAAGTCGGTTCCTGCTTCTTCGCACATTTGCAGGGTGACATCGTTAGGTTTGAATTTCACCCGAATTGGGTCAAAGCCAAACCGATAGCCAGCGTCTTTGAGTTTGCCTTCAATTAAATCTATGGCTTCGCCACTCCAGCCATAGGAACCAAATACACCCGCGAGTTTGTTTTTA
Source organism: Fischerella sp. (assembly GCF_013388695.1). Lineage (NCBI taxonomy): Bacteria > Bacillati > Cyanobacteriota > Cyanophyceae > Nostocales > Hapalosiphonaceae > Fischerella > Fischerella sp. Next base: position 12,724 of record NZ_JACAEU010000111.1, on the reverse strand, counting down.
GCAGCGGTGGAAAGAACAATACCCAAAGCAGTTTGCACTGGTGTGGGTGCGTGACCGCCAAGGGTAGGGGAACCGATAATAAAACCTGCTGCTTTCTCTACAGCAGCTTGAATTTCAGCAGGTTCGGCAACTTCGCAGTTAATTGATTCGACGCTAACACCAGCTTTAGTGATGCCGTGGGCGATCGCTTGGGCTAATGTTGCGGTATTTCCGTAAGCAGAAGCATAAATTAATGCAATATAAGTATCTTGGGAGGTTTGCTGCTGACTCCATTCCCGATAAGCTTTGGTGAGTTCAATTAAGCCATAACGCACCAAAGGCCCGTGATTGGGTGCATACATTCTCACCTGCAAATCGGCAAGTTTTTCCAACGCAGTTTCGATTTGACGCGCATGGGGAGCCATCAAACACTCAAAATAATAGCGACGATCTTCTAGAAAAGCTTGCCAACCTTCATCAAAAACTTGATCGCCACAGATGTGCGTACCAAATAGTTTATCTGTGTATAAAATTTCTGTTTGCGGATCGTAGGTGCAAAGTTGATCTGGGTAGCGGGGGTTTGGTGTGGGGATAAATTCCAAATGATGGCCTTTGCCTAAATCAAGCGTTTCTTCTCCCCGCTTGACAAGAATGGGCAAATCTGGGTTTTCCAATGCCCCGCGCAAATTGATTGCCCCAGGATTAGAACAAACAAAAGTTATCTGCGGCGCACGTTCCAGCAAAACTTTTAATGTTGCGGCACGGTTGGGATTGACGTGACCGAGAATCACATAATCAATTTGTTTTAAATCAATCCGCTGCTGCAACGCATCTAAATAAATTTGCGTAAACGTTTCTCCGGGAGGGTCAATCAGGGCAATTTTATCACCTTGAATCAAATAGGAATTCGCAGTTGTACCCTTGGCAAGGGCATATTCAATTTCAAATCTGAGACGAGTCCAACTGCGCGATCGTAATATAGTTGTATCCGTCGCGATGGGGAGAATTTGAACGTCACGGGGTTTTGTGGATGTCATGGCTTTTTAGGGATCGGGGATCGGGGATTGGTGATTGGTGATTGGGGATTGGGCAATGAGTGAGAATATCGTCTAAGATCGGGGAATTTTATAGTGAGATGATATGGGAGATAGAGGTTTTGAGTCTTTAGACTTCTATCAAGATGGGCTTAAGCTGCTAAAAGCGGCTTATCGACTCTCAAATAGTTTGCCAGATTACGAACGCTATAATTTAAGCGATCAATTACGAAGAGCATCTTGTAGTGTTTTACTGAACATAGCCGAAGGCTATGGACGTTATCATTACCTAGATAGATTACGTTTTTTATATACTGCTCGTGGCTCATTGGCTGAGACTAAAAGCGCTTTCATTATTGCTGAGAGCTTGGGATACTGCAATAGAGAACAATTAAATTGGGTCAGTCAGCTAAAAAACCAGATTGACAAGGGTCTTAACGGTTATTGTCGTTTCATCCGTTCCCAACAACAAGGTAAACAAGAGTATGGTAATCAGCTGAGTGAATGGTGATTGGGGAATGGTGATTGGGGAATGGGTTATTTCCTAATCCCCGCTCCCCGCTCCCCGCTCCCCGATCCCTCCTAATAATGATTCCCTACCTTACGATGATGCACGGCAGTCAGCGCATCTGGCTTACTCACCCGTCCTGCATAGACTGTGCTGTAAACAATCCAGTGATCGCCTCCATCCATCCTACTAATAACTTCGCACTCCATGTATGCCAAGGCGTCGGTAAGGATAGGCGCACCGTTTTCGGCTGGCTGGGTTTTGACTCCTTCAAAGCGGTCAGCACCAGGGGCAAAGCGTTTGAGGAAGTGCTTCATTAAGCCTTGGTAATTAGCTTCTTCCAGCACATTCAGCACAAATTTATCGCCTACTTGCATGAGTGATTCAATAGCCCTGTCTTTTGCCACTGCAATTGACACTCCCAAAGGTTTGAAGCTGGCTTGACTAACCCAAGAGGCAAGCATCGCACTTTTCACATCACCTTTTTTGGCGGTGATGATGTATAGTCCACCACTGATTCTGCCCAGTGCTTTGTCCAAGTCAGCACCAAGAGATTTCATTTGCTTGATGCTTTTATCGCGTGTCACCCATTGTCCTAAGTCTGTTCCCGCTTCTTCCAGCAATTTGTAAGTGTTTTCTGTAGGTGTTTCTCGAATTTGAATTGCTGGGAAAGCTGGTGTTAAACCCAAGTCCCGGAATTTATTCAGCAGCGGATAAATCGGTTCGTCATCGCCACCGTTGGATTCAAATATCCCTACAGTTTGTTTTTCTTTGGCAGCAGCTAAAACAGTACCGAGGGCAGTTTGGGCAGCAGCACTAGAAACTGGCGGTGTCCCCACAACAATTCCCGCACAGCGACTGACGAGTTCTTGGAGTTCTTGTAAATCTGCTGTTTTGAGATCCACCAATTCCACTGCTACGCCAGTTTTGCTGATACCGTTGGCGATCGCTTGGGCGAGGCGATCGCCAAAGCCGTATTCAGAAACGTAAAATACTCCAACGGTAGTTTCTGCTTTGGTTTGGGATTGACTCCAAGTGCGATAGCGTCCGGTGAGTTCTTCAACGTTGTGATATAACAATGGCCCGTGACCTGTGGCAATCATGCCAATTTTTTCCAGTTCACCCATGCGCTTGAGTGCAGATAGCACCGATCGCGCATTGGGAGCCATCAAGCATTCATAGTAAAACTGAAAATCTGGTGATATCGCGTCTAAATCTTCGTCAAAAGTGGCATCTGAGCAATAGTGCAACCCAAAAGCATCGCAGGTAAATAGGATTTGGTTTTTGTGGTCGTAGGTGAAAATGGTGTCAGGCCAGTGTAAATTTGGTGCAATCACGAATTCTAGTTCATGACCGTTGCCTAAATCTAAGCGATCGCCATTTTTGACAATCCGTCGCTTGAACGGCTGATGCACCATATCTTCCAGAAACTGAATTGCCACTTTAGAACCAACAACGGTGATTTCCGGAGCAAGTTGCAGCACATCTTTAACTAAACCGCTGTGATCTGGCTCTGTGTGGCTGATAATTAAATAGTCAATATCTGCTAGATTGATTTGATTTTTGAGGGTGTCTAAAAATAACTGGCGAAACTTTTCGTGGGAAGTATCTACTAAAGCAGTCTGTTCACCACGGATGAGAAACGAGTTATAGGTAGTACCGTTTTGGAGACCGAATTCGATATCGAAGCGATCGCGATCCCAATCCAGAGAACGAATAGTCGTTGTTTCCGGCGCAATTTCAGTGACCTGGATGGTCAGTCTTTTTTTCGGATTTTCGGCGAGTGCTACCATAACTCCCCTCCATAGCGAATGAGTATTTTTTCCTCTTGTTATATTCTCGCACGGAGTTATTGTAAATATTTATTAAAAAATTTATATATAAGTTAAAAAATATAAAAGTATCAAATCGCACTCAATATATGGAAGTGATGAAGAGATGGGACAATGGGTAGATGAGCGGATTTGGTTAGCTTTGATGATTGGCAATTCCCGGTTGCACTGGGGTTTGTTTGAAAACAAAACACTTTGTCACACCTGGGATACTGAATATTTACCTGAGTCTTTTGTGCAGCATCTAGCTAAATGTCAAACACTAGACGACTTACTAACAACCCTCTCCCCCTCTCCCAGACGCGCCATGGCGCGTCTCTACATCTCTCCCCATCCCCCCCTCCTCCTCGCCTCAGTAGTTCCCAGCCAAACTGCACTGTGGCAAACCTATCCGAATGTTCGCGTAATTACTTTAGACAAAGTACCCCTCCAGGGTGTGTATCCTACATTGGGAATTGATCGTGCCTTAGCTTTATGGGGTGCAGGGACAACCTGGGGCTTTCCGATTTTAGTGATTGATGCGGGAACAGCACTCACTTTTACTGGTGCTGATGCTAACCAAAATTTAGTAGGGGGTGCAATTATGCCAGGATTGGGTTTACAGTTGGCGACTCTTGCCCAAAAAACTGGGCAATTACCAGATGTGGAGTTACCACAGCAACTTCCACAACGCTTTGCTTTGACTACTCCGGAAGCGATGCAAAGTGGGGTGATTTATACCTTATTGGCTGGAATTAAAGATTTTTTAGAGGCATGGTGGCGCTCATTTGCGGAAGGTAAGATTGCAATTACTGGGGGCGATCGCACTTTATTAATTAACTATCTCCAATCTCGATTTCCTGAGATTGCAAACCGTTTGGTTGTGGAACCGAATTTGATATTTTGGGGAATGCAAAAAATAGTAGATAGTAGATAGTAGTTATAGTTAATACTTGTTTCCCACTAACCACTAACTACTAACCACTAACCCCTTTAATAAAATCCCGAATATCTTCGGCAACAATAGCAGCACAAATTTCTGGTAAATTATGTTCACCGTGGGCAATGATTTTTAACTCTGCTTGTGGAATCACTCTTGCGTAAGAATTACTCTTAGCTAATGCATCTGACGAGTCTTTTCCACCTTGCAAAATCAAAACTGGAACTGTCAAAAACATCAATTTGTCTTGCAATAATTCAGCACGAATTTCTGGCAACTGTCGTAGGAATAATAGCTGACTTGCTGTTGGGTATTGCAGCATCAGTTGGCGTTGTTGCCAAGCTTGTTCGATTTTTTTGTCTAAACCTAGGATTTGAGTTAATGGGCGAAGTAATCGCAATATTTTAAATACCCACAGGGGAAGCTTTACCAAACTCTGCATGTTTTTCCAAACTTTGTCTAGTTCCTCAACCTCTACACCCTCTGGTGCTAATAGTACCAAACCATATATTTGTTCTGGATATTTCAGTGCATAGGTAGACGCAATCCAACCCCCAAGGGAATGCCCTACCAAATACACCTTTTCTAATTTCAAAGCATGTATTAACTCAGCTAGAGATTCGACTTGTAAATCAATTGAGTAATGAATATTTGGATAATCTGATTCACCAAAACCGAAAAAATCTGGCGCAAAACAATGAAAATTCTGTGATAGCGACTCCATCACTGATACCCATTGGCTACTATCGTTCCAAGCACCATGCAGCAAAATAACAGGAATTCCTTCACCAACTTCACGCCAAAATAATAACCCTTGAGAAAGCTTTCTCCGGGAGTTACGAAATAAACTATTCATTTTTAGTTACTAATTCACTTTTAAATCGATAGTAGTTAGTAGTTAGTGGTTAGTTGTTTACTACTAGCTACTAACTACTAACTACTACCCAATAAAAATTATGCCAGTGTTGTCAGACCTCTTAAGTAGTCTTCTAACTGGCGATTGTGATCGTGAGACATCTGTTCTGGAGGTAGAGAATCAAGTGAGAAAGCCTGGATTTCCATTACTTCCAAATCATCTTGAACTTCCATTTTCCCCTGCACTTCTGCTTCCACCACGATACAAATCGAATGAATTCTCGGATCGCGATCTGGTGCAGAGTAAACTCCCACTAGACGTCGAATCCTGACTAAATCAAGTCCGGTTTCTTCCATCAATTCTCGGCGAACTGCGTTAGGTACATCCTCTCCCCAGTCCACCATACCTCCAGGTAATGCCCAGCGACCATTATCTCGTCGCCGGATCAGTACAATCCTACCATCAGGCAAAATTGGGATGATACTTGTGCCAGGGATCGGATGACGGAAAATAATCCCCAGTACGGTTTGTCCAAAACGCCATATACTACGTGTGGACTGGATAGCCACAGTAAAAAAAGCCAGAACGTTCAACCCTCAAATCTTTGTAAATACTTACGTTATACTTTATCAGTTGCTCACTATTCACGTTTGCTCAACAACTAGAATATTGAGTAACTTTTTATACAAAAATACTTTATGATTTTGATTCTGATTCCAATAATTAGCGAATATTACGTAAATTTTACCATTTTTTGGAAAAAATCAAAAATTATGTGCGTATACATACATAATATTAGCAGGAGCAACTACATAACTGAGTAGAAGCTAAGATAGTGAGTTTTTTCTTCTTAAATACGGTTTGATAAAACCTTAAATGTAGTCTTTTTTTTCTACTGCGAGACCGAAGAAAATTTTTAGATCAAAAATTTGTGATTTTAATATTGTATATTTCCTCTCAAGATACTTACAGTCTCGGTTTTGTCAGAAAATATAAAGAATACTCATGACTATATTTTTGAAGTAGTGTAATTTGAATCGCTGCTTGGTATTTGATTGTTTCTCCTAGTTGTGATTCATTAGCTCATCCTCAAATTGCCGTTGACACAATAAAGTAGAATGAGTTAAGCTAGATTGCCGTTTAATAATCTGGCGCAGTAATTCCCTAGTGGAAAATGAAACTACGGAATAAAAGCGTCACATATCCTAACAATTAGGAAATATCTAAACCGCTAGTAAAGTGAGAAGAATAAACGCTATCAGCGAGCTTCTCAGAGCATACGGGAGTGTTCAAGCTGAAGTAAGCTAGAACTAATATATCAAGACTATTGTTAGCTGACACTGCCCAAATTGCGCTTAATTCCAGCTTTTTGTTGTTTATTTATGAGGTGAACATGGCTAAGCGCCGTAATCCAAAAAAAGAAAAGGCGCTACGGAACCAGGCATATGCCCGAAAGTTTCGTAAACGGACTACAACAGGACGGATGCAAAGAAGGTTCCAACAAAGATCGCCCAAGAGTGAAGAGGATGAGGGAGCAGCAGCAATTGACGCTGAATAATTTGCCTACTCAATTATTTACTCTTTTATACTGTTGGTGGTTAGTAGTTAGTGGTTAGTAGTTAGTGGTTGGTTGTTTACTACTATCAACTAACCACTAACTAATAGTTATTTGGTAATTAGAACGCGGGCAGCCAGCAGTGCTGATTTTACCTGCTCAAAGCCTGTACCACCATAACTGTTGCGGGCTGCAACTACTTGCCGAGGTGATATTGCCTCGTAAATATCTGCTGCAAAGGCTGGATGGATTTGTTTCCACTCCTCCAAGGTCAAATCTTTGAGAAGTTTACCAGCAGCAATACTGGTTTTTACTACCTTACCTACGAGATTGTAAGCTTCTCGGAAGGGTATACCTCGTGCAGCTAAATAATCTGCTACATCTGTAGCATTGGAAAAGTCTTCTCCCACTGCTTCTGCCAAGCGTTGGGTACGAAATTCCAAGCCTTCACGCAGCAAAATTGTCATTGCTTCTAGACATGCTTTGATAGTATTAACGCTGTCAAATAGTCCTTCTTTATCTTCTTGCAGATCTTTGTTGTATGCCAAAGGCAACCCCTTCATGATTACCAACAAAGCCTGGAGATGACCAAATACGCGCCCTGTTTTACCTCGCACTAATTCTGGCACATCGGGGTTTTTCTTTTGAGGCATAATGCTGGAACCAGTGGCACAGCTATCTTTGAGGATGACAAAACCAAATTCTTCAGACGCCCAGAGTATGATTTCTTCTGAAAAACGGCTGAGATGAACCATAATTAGGCTGGCAGCACATAAAAATTCGATCGCAAAATCGCGATCGCTCACCCCATCCAAGCTATTCGCATAAACACTATCAAAATGCAACAATTGGGCTGAGTAATGGCGATCTATAGGGAAAGTCGTTCCCGCTAAAGCACCGCAACCCAAGGGAGAAATATTCACTCGGCGATAAACATCTCCCAAACGTTCCCAATCCCGTTGTGCCATCTGAAAGTATGCTAGCAAGTGGTGAGCTAAACTCAGTGGTTGGGCGCGTTGCAGGTGAGTATAGCCTGGAATGAGAGTTTCAATGTTCTTTTCGGCAATATCTAAAAGCACTTGTTGAAATTCTCGCAATTGCTCACGAATTTGTTGGATTTGGTCGCGCAGATAAAGTCTCGTGTCCGTACCTACCTGGTCATTACGAGAACGACCAGTATGTAGTTTTTTACCTACATCTCCAATAATTTCCACAAGGCGACGCTCAACGGCAAAATGCACATCTTCTGCTTCAATACCTGGGTTAAACTTGCTTTGCCGATATTCTTGACGAATTTGTTCTAGACCTGCAACTAATTGCTCTCCTTCTTCTGCGGAAATGATGCCGCATTTGGCCAGCATCTGGGCATGAGCAACAGAACCAGTCAGGTCATATTCTATTAATTCAATGTCAAAATTAATACTTGCATTAAAACGAGCGATCGCAGGGTGTAGCGCTGATTCAAACCGCTGACTCCAAGTTTGCTGTTCAGTCATAGATAGGGCAATGATGAATTCTAAATTATGAATGATGAATGATAAAATTTTTCATAATTCATCATTCATCATTCATAATTCTTTAGCCATAACTTGTTAGATTCCGAATCATATAACCAATTCCTAATCCAATCAATAGTGCCCAAGCTTGACCTGACTGCACAAAATGAGTAAAAACTTTTTGCATTTGACCGATTAAGTTTGGATCTGTAATATTTTGAGCCAATAGCGTCCAATACCCTGGTAAATGCCAAATTATATGAGATGCCGAATCACTAAAAATATTCATATTTTTTAATAAATTACAATCATTAAGGCAGCAGGGGTAAAGGGGAATGGTTAAAGGAAAAACCTTCCTTTCACCCTTACCCTTTCCCCTTTTCCCTTCTTCTACGTTGATATACAAACTGTCAGCAAAAAACTCAAGGCAAATGCAGCCAATGTCACCCAAAATTTCATTTTGACCAATATATTAGGTTTACATCACCGTCATAACTTAAGAATCAGACGATGCCATCCGCAATTTCTCGGCTGTTCGCAAAATTTGCCCTGCTAACACTGCTGCGCCGAAGCCATTATCGATATTTACCACACCAACACCCGCTGCACAAGAATTAAGCATTGTCAAGAGGGGTGCTAGCCCTCCAAAACTTGCACCATAACCGATGCTAGTAGGAACGGCAATCACCGGACAATCTGCTAAACCTGCAACTACGCTGGGTAAAGCACCTTCCATACCTGCTACGACAATCAACACTGATGCTGAAGTAATGACATGGCGATTATTCAGCAAACGGTGAATCCCAGCAACGCCTACATCCCAAAGACGCTGGACACGAAAACCAGAAAGTTCCGCTGTGACAGCAGCTTCCTCAGCTACGGGTAAATCGGCAGTACCAGCAGAAAGAATGCCAATGATACCGGAATAGCGTGGTTCTATGGTGGGAGGAGTAATGGCACAAATTCGCGCCGACTCGTAATATCGCAAACCTCTGACCTTTGGTTGCAGTGCAGCATAAACTGCTGGTTCAATGCGAGTTGCCATCACCACTGAGTTGCGGAGGCGCATCACCTCCATAATTTGAGCAATCTGAGTGGGAGTTTTGCCAGGCCCCCAAATCACTTCCGGGAAGCCAGTTCTTAAGGCGCGATGGTTATCAATTTTGGCAAACTCACCTACAGGTTCATAGGCTAAATGTTTGAGTTCGTCTAGTGCCAGATCTGGAGACACGTCACCATTGGCAACGCTTTCCAAGAGCGATCGCAAAGTTTTGTCATTGGTCATTGGTCATTTGTCAACTGTTGGTTGTTGTTTGTTGATTGTTGGTTGTTATTGACTACTAATTACTAACCACCAACTACCAACTACCAACTAATAACTAATCTGTTACTTTGATTTCGTGAATATTCCAGAATGCGCCACCAAGAGCAGAGAATTGAATGCCTTCAAAACGATTTCGCACTGCTGCCATTGAGTATGGATTAACTAGATAAATAAAGGGTAAATATTCCTGCGTAATTCGTTGAGTTTTGGCATAAATTGCTTTCACTTTTGCTTCATCAAACTCTTGCGTGGCTTTAATATAAAGTTTGCCAATTTCAGCTTCCCAAGGTGCTACTTCCCAACCTTGAATCGGCTTTTGTCCTGGTTGGGGTTTTTGATTAAACATATGCAATCCCCCTTCAGGAAACCAGACATTAGCACCATCATTTGGTTCTAAGCCACCAGTTAAACCCAACAACGCAGCTTCCCAGTCCAAGCTGTTAGAGAGCTTATCTGTATAAGTATTCCAAGCAATGGGAGTAAAATCCACTGTAATTCCAATTTTGGCAAGATCTCGCTTAATTTGCGAACCCATTGCTTCACGGATTTTATTTCCAGCATTGGTAAGCAAACTGAAGCGGACGCGATTACCTTCAGAGTCGAGTAACTGACCTCTATTGTCGTATTTAAATCCTGCTTTTAGTAGCAGTTGCTTTGCTTTTTCTGGATTGTAATTGTAGGTTTTTAATCCTTCTTTAACCGAAAGGTAATAGGGACTCTGTACTGTAATTGGTGAATCTTGTGGTTGACCTAAGCCGCGAAAAGTATTGTTAATCATTGTTTGGCGGTCAATGGCATAGGCTACAGCCTGCCTAAATTCGACGGTATTAAACCAACGTGACTTAATCGGATTAACTAGTGGTTTTCCATCTCTTTTACCTTTATTTAGATTAAAGCAAACAAAGTTTGTACCTGTTCCCGGTTCATTGCCGTAGATGTTGAAATTACCTTGTTTTTCTTGCCGCTTCAGTAAAGAAAAGTAGTCTGGTGACACACTAATAGAATCTAACCCTCCAGAACGAAATTGCAGCAAGGCAGTGTCTGTAGACTCCACTATTTGCCAAACTATACGTTCAATGTAAGGTTGATGATTACCTTGCTTATCTTTGCGCCAGTAGTAAGGATTGCGCCGGAACACCACGCGTTGACTAGTATCGTAACGCTCTAACTTGTAAGGGCCATTAACAATTATTTGCTCTGGAGGAGTATCGACGCCCCATTTTTGCAGGAATATCGGCTTTCCTTCTCCATCTTTCTTTTGAACGTATTCGCGTAGCGCATGGGCTGGCAAAATTGGAGTACCTGTATTCAGCAAGAAAGGTCTAAACGGTTCTGGTAGGGTAAATTCTACTCGGCGTTCATCCAGTTTCTTGACAATAGGTAATTTACGACTTTCGCCAATTCTAAAAGCGTCTTTAACATCTGTAGGAATAGCTTCGTTAAAGTAAATATCATTGTAAGTAAATACTACATCGTCCGCTGTGAGAGGCTTCCCATCAGACCATTTCAAACCTGGGCGTAAGGTAAAAGTAAACCGTAATTTATCATCAGATATTTGCCAGGATTCTGCTAAGGCTGGCTCTACCTCAGCAGTTATGGGATTTTGGTTGATTAAGCCTTCATAAGTTAAACCAAAAATATTCGGTGATTCTTGACTAAGAGGATAGTTAAAGGTTTTAGGATCGCTCAAAATGCTCAATACCATTTGCGGTACTTGAGCAGCTTGTGTTTGAAAATTAGCTGGGTTGCAAGCGATAACTGTGAGTGAAGCTATCAAAGCCAGAATTGCTGGCAAACGAAAATGTTTAATTCTGGGAAGGATACTAGCAAAATTCATCATTTCAACATTTATAGTAGTGAACTTAATTTTACTGAGCTTGTAACCAACCGAGAAGGTTTTGAGTTTTATTAAAATACTGAATCCCAGCAATGTTCACCTACGGCTGAGTAATTCCACCTTCTAATTTTTGTAATAATCCTATTTCTGCAATTTCTTTTGATGCTGGTGGTATTTCTGATTTCCAGTGATAACACAAATCACTAACCCAAGCTTCAGTAAGACCTGTAAGGTAAAGGCTAAAAATTCTTTTACTGCTAAATTCTGGTTCATAATGACTCAAAATATCAGCAGTATTTAGGCAGAGAATAGGTTCTGATAAATTATTACCATTCCAGCGAAAAATTAAAATATTTTCTCCATCAACAAGCATGGCAAAAGGAATTAAGGTTTTTGATGCTTTCAAATAATCAATCAGTCGTAATATAGCGTATTCTTTAGTTTTTTTATCTTTAAAACTGAATGGAAAACCTTTAACTTCAGCTATGAGAACAACTTGTCCATCTTTGTCTAAGGCAACGACATCAGGACGTTCTACATCTTCTAAATTTATGGCTTGCATGGCTCTAATTTTTCACCCAGTTAAAGTTTTTTACCCATTTATTTCTATCCTACTCATACTCTTGCACCTGCCCAATATCCGCCCTGAATTAAAAGTCGGAAATAGCTCAAGTCCCAGACGTGCCATGGTACGTCTCTACACAGTTCAAAACTTTAGTTTAGGGTGTGCTACTCAGAAGCTGCTAGCAAAACAACTGCGTAGGCGCAAATACCTTCTTCTCGCCCTACAGGGCCTAATTTTTCGTTGGTAGTAGCTTTGATGCCTACTTGATTGGGTTGTAGTTGTAAAACACCCGAGATTTTTTCCCGCATTTTTTCAATATGGGGTTTCAGTTTCGGGCGTTCTGCTACTACTACTGAGTCAATATTCCCAATTTGCCAACCTTGTTCTCGAATAAGTTGGTGTACTTTACTTAATAACACCAAACTATCTGCCCCTGCCCATTGAGGATCGCTGGGGGGAAAGTAATGTCCAATATCCCCCAAAGATAGCGCCCCAAGCATAGCATCCATAATCGCGTGAGTCAGAACATCAGCGTCACTATGCCCCAACAAACCCAGAGAATGAGGAATGTGGACACCGCCTAAAATTAAAGGGCGATCGCTCACTAGTCGATGGATATCGTAGCCGTTACCAATGCGAATGTTCATTTTTTTAGTCAATTGTCATTAGTCATTAGTCATTGGTCAAGGGTCAAAAGTCAAGAGTTAGTAGTTAGTGGTTAGTAGTTATTTCCAATGCTCAATGCTCAATGCCCAATACCCAATGCCCAATGCCCACTCTCCCCCTCCCCCACTCCCTCACTCCCCCACTCTCCCACTC
>NZ_JACAEU010000110.1:0-5966 GCF_013388695.1 Fischerella sp. | reverse complement strand
CCAAGAAATAAATTATCCCTTCTTGTGGAGTGGGCGTCTCGCCCGCCCTTGGTTATGGGCGGACAGGATGTCCACCCCACAAGAAAAATTGTATGTTTTTTTATTTGGAAGTCCCTTAGGCTGAATTATACAGTGCGATCGCCTTTAATTGTTGAAAACCAATCATAATAATAGCGCTCGCCCAACTCCAGGTAAGCGCTATGTTTTTAATTTAATTCAGGGAGATAATAATACTGAAATGAATTCCCTGAACTTTAGTATAAATCGATTGAAATTTAATTTCTTACGCGGCACTACGGCGGGTTAACAAGTTCCACAAGAAGATAGCAACGATTGCACCAAGGATTGCTACCAAAATACCCGGGATGCTAAAAGTAGTAGCCGTTAAGGTAAAGGTTCCCGTCTGAAAAAATACGCCTAAGCTACCACCAACGAAAGCACCAATGATTCCTAATATAATTGTCCCCAGAATGCCACCGCCTTGATGACCAGGATAGATAGCTTTGGCGATCGCGCCAGCAATTAGACCTAAAACAATCCAAGCAAGAATGTTCATTGTTGTTAATTTTGTAAAGGTTTTTCACTAACAAGTACAGATTAACAATCGAAACATTTGTATTCAATCTGCCAACAGAACTAATTGTTTTTAGCCTTAAGGAATAGTTGAGCAGTTGAAATTTCTTTTGATATATACCCCAATAGGGGTGGATAAGAAGTTAAGAAAAAGCTCCTAGCAGGTCTAAGACTAGGGGCTGATCAAATTATTGCTTGGTAATAGCAGTATAGGCATTTAGGATGACTTCTTTCCTCTACTTGAAGAATTATGCCTAATCATTTGTTCTCGGCACAACCTTCTAAAACCGTATTACCCAAGATTAGGGTTGCTGAGTAAGGATAATTTTTGTCTGACATGCCATCGCTACAGGCATTTACTTTTTTGATGATTAGCATATTGTTAGCTCTCCCTCTCAATCGGTACACTCGTAGTAAGTCTGGAGGACGCCCTGCTGCTTTTAATGGTGCAACGTATGGGAAGGTGAGTTTTCGATTTTCTGGTGAAGAGTAAACAATTCCACTCTTCTTAGTTACCGTAACGCTCCAAAATGGTTCTGTACCAAGAGCAATAAATTCTTCAGTGTTGGCTGTATTTTCAGCAAACAGAAGATTCCTGTTGGCTAAAGTTATTTCGTTATTGGCTGTACTGCGGGAAGCAACTGCAACTGTGCTAGCACAAAGCCCGAAAGCAACAACACAGAAGATTAAGACTTTTTTCATTTACCCAGAATTTACGATTAGTAGTTTGTTTTACTTTTGATATTGTTTAACAACTGCACTTTTAGTTTGTGCATCGCCCATAAAGACAATTTCTGAATACTGAACCGACGTTCTAGGGTACCCTATACCCGGCACAGTTAGTTGCCTGATGAAAAGGGTTGCTCGTAAACCTATCGAAACTTATACGGGCGATCGCATTTTTTTGAAAGGATTGACATACTGCTGTCATATTTATCAAACAAACTAGAAGTATAGGATTAACAATAGTTTTTGACTCTTTTTGTTCGCAGATGTTTCACAGTTTTTCTATTCACAAGTCCATAGATGCTTTTAAAGTTTTGGCTGCTGGAGTCGTATCCAGTCTTTTAGCAGTTCAGCTTTCACCCACGATTGCACAGCGAGTTGATCAAAGCGCAACACTACTTGCAGATTCTAATTCTACAACTCCCATAGTAGTAACAGAACAAGTTAGTAAACCTACGCTGTGGTTGATAGCAGCAGGGGCAGTAGGTGGTGGTATTGCTGTTAGTTTAGCTTTGAGAGAAACAGAGAATAATAAAGGAAGTACTACAGATAGTTTCTCATTTGAGGGTAAACAAACTTCCATCTTTAATCTTGACCAGGGTAGCCGCAAACTGCAAAGGAAACTTCTAAACTTGTTGCATGACGATAGGGAAGCAGCAAAGCGACTTTTAACTCAGGCAAAGCTAAAGAATCCAAACAGAACAACAGATTGGTATTTTGAGAAGGTTATTTATGACCTAGAGCGCGATCGCGGCGGTTTATAATTGCTCAACAAGGTTTTCATACCCTCGAAAAACAGTAGACGAATTCTCTAACTGCAATTGTGCTTGGTGTCACAGACGCCCAGCTTTTCCTTATTTTCTCGTTTTTACCGAATGCGATCGCACATTTGCTCATTGCTAGCAGCTAATCTTCCACTTGGTTATAGCACGTAGCTGTTATATGAACTAGCAACCTGACAACTTTTATAGTACAATAGTACTATTTTATGATGAGCATCAAATGTGTGATGCGAATTTACAAGGTTATGCCCAATCTCTGTAGTAGATAAATGCCCACTATAACTTTTCCATAAATGCAACGATAACTACACAAAGCAAAACTACAAAAATAGAAATGCACCCTTTGAGTAGAATTCTCGTTACTAGGTTCAACCTAGTAACAAGGGTGGTGGGCTGCTGCCTCCAAGCTATTGCATAAGCGTGCAAGATGTAAAAAATAATATTTGTCGTTCACTTTGCCAGGGTAATTCTCACAATGACAAATCAAACTGCAACAAATAAATTTGATCGCATTGAAAAGTTTGAATTAAATAAGAAATGTTCCCTGCTGGAATTGATAAAAATCTTCGAGGAACATTGTAACCACATCATCATTAATATCAAGCATTTACAAAACAATTATCAAAGAAAAAGTATCAAACGTGTTCAGGGTTTTAGAGATGATAACAACAACCTTACTACACCGTGGCTCAGGACGGAATATAGAGACAATGTTGAGTATGTAGGCATGGGTTCGTTTTCATTGAACCGCAACACTGCCACTATTAACATGCTCATCACCCGCAAAGTCAGACTTGTTAAAGTCGAAGACAAAACACCTATTCTTGAAGTTGCGGGTTTGCTAGTGAATGACTTAACTAGTTTTAACAATTACACTATTGTTAGTGACGGCAAAATCAATATAAAGTCACTGCAAGTCAAAATTAGCAGTAAAAAAACGTTTGACTTGCTAAAAGAAAAAGGTGTAGTAGTAGATCAAGAATTTGACTTTCGACGTGAGTATACTATCAGGCTAGACAATTTACCTCTTGTACCTTCTGATGGACATTACAGTAGTATTGATGGTGTCTTCTACCAACTTGCAAAAATCAAAGTAATTTCTAGTATCATTTCCGCTTACTTAAAAGATAAGTCTGATGTCTTTTTATCAGAACAACTGGATGAGTTGAAAAATTATTATTTCTCCAAAAATATTTACATCAACTTTCCCACAACCAACGAATATAGCGACATTCAGGAAGCTCTAGCTAACGGCACAGTCGAGGCACGAGTTAGTTATAAAATCAATATCGGCAGCCAAGACATTCTTAACTTGGGTAAGTTGCATTCTGCTAATAAGTTTCTGAACAGAATGTATCAGGTTTATGACAAAAAAACTGGGGAAATTATTGCAAAGCCTAAGTTTGAGATAGCTTTTCATGAAAATATTGCTTTCAGACACAAGCAATTGTCATCTCGCATCAAAATTACTCCAGTGGATGAGTTCATGAAACAGATTTTTGACGACTTTCTCGGACTGGACAATAACGATATTGTTGTTGATACTCTTACCAAAGTTGGTGCTGATAGTTTAGTGCAGGTATTGCAAGAACACCGTAACGGTAACACTGTCAGTGAAGAAGAAATGGTTACAGCACTCTTTGCCGCGAATAACAAGCTAAAGGAGTTTGCTTCAGAAATCTATCGAGATAAAGTTAGCCCTTTGGTATTTTACATCGGTTCTACTGGAAATTTACCGAGGGAAATGGACGCCAAAGCTATGACTGCTCAAGAAATTGCTGCTCAATATCCCCATTTGCAGTTTTCCAAAGATGAGCAAGAAGGCACATTTTTTGTAATTGGCAACAGCATTATTAGCGTTTATAAACAAATAGAATATTACAGTAAAAATGTTGCAGTTACTATGGAAACATAAAACAAATTGCGTTGGTTTATGAAACTATATTAAATAGCAACAACAATTTTGGCTTTCTGCCGCTTAACATTTGCAATCATGTCTAAGACTTGTTGATAAGATGCAGTGTCTCCTTGTTGCAAAAATAAGTCTGCGGCTTTCTCAAAGTCTTCTATTGCCCCACTGGTATCTCTTAAGCTATAACGGGTAATTGCTCGGTTGTAGTATGCGAAAGGTTCTTCAGGATCGAGGCGAATGGCTTGGTTGTAATCTTTGATTGCGCCGTGTTTGTCTCCTTGCTTATCGCGGACATTTCCCCGACCTACATAGGCAAGAACATCATTGGGTTCGAGACGAATTGCTGCGGTATAATCTTCTATAGCTCCTTTTTTATCTCCCACATCTTCACGAGCAAGACCTCGATTGTGATAGGCACGAGCATCTTGGGGATTGAGGCGAATTGCTGCGGTATAATCTTCTGCTGCTCCTTTTTTGTCTCCTAAGTCATAGCGACTTAAACCCCGATTAAGGTAAGCAAGAGCATCTTGAGGATTGAGGCGGATTGCTGTGGTGAAATCCTCAATAGACCCTTGTTTATCTCCCAAGTCATAGCGAGTATACCCCCGATTGACGTAGATGAGTGCATTCTGGGGATTAAGTCCAATCGCTTTTGAAAAAGCAGCGATCGCACCTTCTAAATCTCCTTGATTGTATTTTTTGATTCCCTGATTATAAAAGTCATTGGCTGCGATCGCTGCATCTTGAGAAGTTCTGGTGACATTGCTTGGATCGATCTGCGTTGGAGAGACAGTTGCAGTTGCCACAGATGCAGAAATAATGAATGCAGCTACGCTACAAACTTTAGCTCCTACCAATACTTGACCTAATAATCCTAGTCTCATTTTTAAGGGCATTATTTTAGTTGTTTCCTTTATTCCTACATTCCAGAGAGGATTTTTTACGCAAAAGCTGTGTAAATCTCTGTGAAGCTCACCATAGCATTGAGATGGGAGCAAGAGATCGGGGAATACAAGGAATGCGCAATGATTTCGGTCAAAAATTCTTGGTTCTGTCTGAGAGGATGTCTGAAAAGTTCTTGATAGGTGATTTTAATCACGCAAGTTGCTTGAGCATTAAACGAATCATAGCGACATAAATAAAAGCCTCTGTTGTTTCAGGTAAAATTTCATAATCTTTACTTAACCTTCGGCACCAGTTGAACCAACCAAAAGTCCTTTCTACAAGCCAACGTTTGGGCAATACGACAAAGCCTTTTTGTTCTTGATGACGTGTTACAACGCTCCAAATCCAGCGATAAACATCAATTACCCAATGGCTAAAATTCTTGCCGCGATACCCTCCATCAACCCAAATCTGAATTAATCTACCCAGGCGATCGCGTCTAGAATTAAGTTTTGAGAGAACTTGTTTTGCCCCTGCTTGCTCACTTACTGAAGCGGCTGTGATGACTACAACGATCACTAAGCCCAAAGTATCAACAATAATATGCCGCTTACGCCCTTTAATTTTTTTACCTGAGTCGAAACCGACATCTTTTGACACCATCGTCCCAGTTTCAACTGTTTGGCTATCCATAATCGCTTCTGATGGAGATGGTTCTCGATTTTGGCTGACACGTACCCACAAGCGTAATCGCTCATGGATTTGCTGCCACGTTCCGTCCTTACGCCACTGTCGGAAATAATGGTACACAGTTTTCCACTTGGGGAAATCGTTTGGCAGCATTCGCCACGCGCAACCCGCACATAATATGTATAGGATGGCATTAACGATCGCCTGCATATCGACACTACGTTTTCGACCACCGCTTTTTGGCTTAGGAATTAGTCCTGATAGTATTTCCCACTGTTCTAAAGTCAGATTACTTGGGTACGATGGATTCATAGCTCTCATAACGCTGTCATACTTAAGTATTTTTTCTACTGACAGGATACCGTTATGTGGGCTTTCTTACTTCTCAGACATCCTCT
>NZ_JACAEU010000109.1:0-60578 GCF_013388695.1 Fischerella sp. | reverse complement strand
GGGATTACCTGTCGAGGATGTTAAGAAATTGATGCAAAATCAAACAGAGAAGAGTGTGGGAAAGGGGAATAGGGGATTGGGGATTGGGGATTGGGGATTGGGAATAGGTGAAAATTATGAATGATGAATACTGAATGCTAAAAATTTCATAATTCATAATTCATAATTCATAATTTTTATGCCCCTTTCCCCCATTCAAATTGTCACTTTGCTATTGCTATCGATATTTACTGGCACTTTCTGGCTACGCTTTGATGAGCCGCCACCGGATATATCGCGTAATAATCCCATCAGCGCAGGTACTACCGTTGGCGTCAAGATAGTGGAAAATGCCAAACCACCTGTGAGTACAATGCCTAAACCTTGGTAAAGTTCAGAACCTTGTCCGGGTAGGACTGCCAAGGGCAGCATCCCCAGCACGCTAGTACCGGCTGACATGAAAATAGCACGCAGACGATCATTCGTGGCATTATACAATGATGCATCAAAATCTTCGCCTGCTTCCTGGAGTTGTAAGGCGCGGTCAACAAGTAGAATCGCGTTATTGACGACTACACCCGTAAGAATCACGAACCCTAATGCCGTAATCATATCCAAAGGCACATTCATACCTGGAATGCGATTGGCAATCACCAAACTTAAGAGGGCACCGCTCATTCCCATCGGTAATGTTGCCATAATTACCAGTGGGTAGAGGAATGATTTGTAAAGTGCAACCAGCAGCAAGTAAGTAATTAACACCGACAGTACAAAGGCTGTAGCTAATTGCGAGACTGTGGTTGCCAATTGATCTGCCGATCCAGCCAATTCCAAGCGATAGCCCCCAGGCAGGCTAGTACGCAGAGGAGCAAGAATTTCATTTTCGGTACGTTCTACTAAGGTTCCTAAAGGTGCATCTGGTGCGAGAGATGCAGTGAGGGTGATTGACCGCTCTAAGTTGACATGATTAATCACATCTGCTCCAGTAGTTTCACGTACTTCTGCCACGTCTTGTAGTTGTACTTGCCTTTCCCGCGCATATAATGGCAGTTGACGCAATTGTGCGGGCGTTTCCACAAAGGTATTTTTTAATTCCACTGAAACATCGAGTTCCTCTTTGCCATCGATGTAATCGGAGGCAAGACGACCACCTAGCGCCGCTTCCACCATTGCGCCTATTTCTGCTTCTGAAAGTCCGACTTCCGCGAGGCGTTCCCGGTTGGGAATAACTTGTAGTTCTCCTGCTCCCATGACGAAGTTGGAGCGAAGATTACGCACCCCAGGCAAGGCACGTATTTTGTTAGAGATTTCCTTCTCTAACTTGCCCAACTCATCCAAATTTGCCCCAACGATATCAACCTCAAACTCCTTACCCGGATCGCGGAAGATGGAGAGGCGGGTAGGAACCATAAACCGATAGCCAGCAAAATCATTGATCTTAGCACGCATCTTGTCCACCATATTGGCAAGTCCTTTGGTGGTAGCAAATTCTGGTTTGAGAATTGTAGCAACGCCGCGAATTGCCCCCGGACGGTCAACATACATAATCCGCTCAACTTCGGGCTGCGATCGCAAAAAAGCTTGGAGTGGTTCTGACTGGCGTATTGCTTCGGGGATGCTGGTTCCGGGTAAGGGTTCTGCTCGCCACAGCACGATATTGCGGTTGCCTTCTGGTAGGTAGTCAGCAGGAGGGAGTAGGAAAATACTGATAACAAGCAAGACAACAGGTATCGAAAGAACCAATAGCCTGCGCCCGACTCGCTTGCGTCCCAGCGACCAACTCACGGTAGCAGCGAGGAAATTTTCCAATTTACCTTGAAAGTACCGGAATGTAGCAGAAGACCTCGCCACTGCACGTTCTAACCAGTTGCCACCCCGATAATCCCCACCTTGTAACATTTGCATCGCTTCCGATTGCTTCAGGAAAAGCCCAGATAGCATCGGTACTAGGGTCAATGCTGCAAATAGGGAAAATAGCGAGGAGGCAGAAAGAGCGATCGCCATATCTGCATATAACTGTCCTGCTTCCCCTGTCACCATAATTAGGGGCACAAACACGACTACGTTCGTTAGCGTCGAACCCAACATCGCCCCCCACACTTCCTGAGTACCCTCAATCGCAGCATGTAAGGGGCTTTTTCCCTGTTGCAGATGGGTGAAAACGTTTTCAATCACCACAATAGCGTTATCTACCACCATCCCCACTGCAAACGCCAACCCCGCCAAACTGATAATATTTAATGTTCTGCCAAACGCCGCCATGACGATAAACACCATAACAAGCGTTGTGGGAATCGTCAGCGCCACAACTGCCACAGTCCGCATCGAACCCAGGAACAGGATCAAGACAATCGTTGCCAATAGTGCCCCACTGACTAAATTTCCTTGCACAAACGATACTGACTGGTTAATGTATTCACTCTCGTCATAGTTGTAAACAAAGCGAATACCCTCATTGCGTTTGTCGAACTCGGCTTGCAATTCAGCAATTGCCGATCGTACACCCTTCGCTACTTCCGGCACATTCGCCCCAATTTGACGAATCACACCCACAGCAACCGCAGGTGTACCATTAAACATCAGGGCGCTGTCCTGTGGTTTGCGACCCATTGCCACTTCTGCCACATCTCGCAAATATACAGTACCAGCCTCATCCCTTCTGAGAACAAATCCTTCGATTTGCTGAATGTCTTGCGATCGGCTTACCGTCCGGACTCGATATTCCCGTCGTCCCAATACCAAGGGGCCACCCCGGATATCACGGTTATTTTCCCGCAAAACTCGCACAACATCACTGATAGTAAGATTACGGTCAGAAAGTGCTTTCGGGTCAACCCTTACTTCAACTTCTCGTTCTTGTCCACCCACAATCAGAAATTGTCCCACACCTTCCACCCGCCGCAAACGCGGTACTACAACCTCTTCCGCCAAATCCCGGTAACGATTGGGGTCAGCTTGGAAGCCTTCTCTGGTGGCAAAGGGAATCCACATCATCGGCGAACTATTACCACCCACCAGTTCTACATCTGACTCTTGAGCTTCCTCTGGTAAACTTGGTACTTGTTGCAAGCGGTTGATGACATCCAGCAGGCGGTCTTCTAAATTTGCATCATCAGCAAACTCCAAAGTAATATTGCTACGCCCACTCCGTGAAGTACTGGTGATTTCCTCCACGCCCAGCACTTCTTCCATTTGCTCTTCAATCGGCCGGGTAATCAAATCTTCTACTTCCGTCGGCCCCGCACCAGGGTAAGGAGTCGCGATCGAAATTTCCGGTCTGTCGCCTCCTGGTTGCAATTCCAAAGGCATTCTTAAAAGCGAGAAAACGCCCAATAGAGCCAGCAAGCAGAATAACACAAATGTACCATGCCGCCAGCGAACAGCAGTTGGGATGAAATTCATAATAATTTATTAGATTTTGGATTTTAGATTTTTCAACGAACCGCACAGACACAGAGGAACAAACAA
The DNA here is from genome assembly GCF_013388695.1 of Fischerella sp. Taxonomy (NCBI): domain Bacteria; kingdom Bacillati; phylum Cyanobacteriota; class Cyanophyceae; order Nostocales; family Hapalosiphonaceae; genus Fischerella; species Fischerella sp. The sequence goes on along the minus strand of NZ_JACAEU010000109.1, from coordinate 57,131 downwards.
AACTCTGCGCCCCTCTGCGTTTACCTCCGCGAGCCTCTGCGTTTTAATCATTAGAATGTTTATTTCTCCAAAACCTTCACTGACACACCATCAGATAAACCATCACCACCCCGCAAAACAATCCGTTGACCCGCCTGCAACTCTGGGTGATAAATTGCTACCTTTTCACCCATGTCAGCCACCATTTCCACTTCCAACTGTTTAGCTTTACCACCAGCAACAGTAAAGACCAGCCATTGATTTTGTTGGCGCGTCAGGGCATCACGGGAGACAACAAAGCTGGGTTGATTGGATGGCATGATTAGATTACCGGCGATCGCCATTCCCGGTAACAATCCTTGAGGCGGTTTATTTAGCTGCACTCGCACTCGTTGCCGTCTGGATGCAGCATCCGCGGCTGGAACTACCGCTGTAATTTTTGTGCGTCCTTTCCATTGTGGCAATGCCCGTGCAGTTAGCTCTATTGGCATTCCTGGAGTGACTTTACCGCTAAGTTCCTCTGGTAGCTCTAAGAAAATATCCAGAGCATTACCTGATACTAATGTCACAATTTGATCGGAATTTTCGACAAGATCGCCGCGACTGACATGGCGTGTTTGCACAACTCCAGAGTCCGAAGAAATAATTCGGGTGCGCTGCTGTGCTAGTTTTGCCTGATTTAAAGATGCTTCTGCTGCCGCAACGTTTGCTTTTTGGGCAGCAATTTCTTCTTGGATTGGGCCTGCTTTCGCCTCTGCCAAGGCCGCTTGGGCTGCTAGCTGTTGTCCTCGGGCTTCATCTACAGCACTTGTTGCCTCTACTAGTATCCTTTGGGACAATGCACCCTGTTTCACCAAATCTGTGGTGCGTCTGAGGTTATCGAGTGCTTCTTGCTCTCGCGCTTTCGCAGACTTAAGGGCAGCTTGCCGTTGAGCAATAATTTCGGGACGAGTTCCCACCTCTAGGCGGGCAAGGTTACTACGTTGCTGTGCTAATTCTGCTCGTGTCCGTGATATTGCCAACTGCTGATCGGAATCATCTAAAATAGCGATCGCCATTCCTCTTTGAACGCGATCGCCTGGTCTAACTAAAATTTCTTTAACTATACCTCCAGTCTGGGCACGAATCGTTGATTGCTGACTTGCTTCAACCTGTCCCAGTAGTGATACGCTGGTTGTGGCATTGCCCCTTGTCAAGCTAACGGTTTCCACGGGACGAGGTGGCGGCGCTGCTGGCTGTTGTTGAGCCACAGCTGGTTTAGGTGTTCCACTGGGAGAAAGCATCCGCCACAAGACAATGCCGTTAACTGTCAGGGATAATGCTAGTAACAGCCACAACCAAGGTTTCCTGTTTTCAGGCTTCAACTCAGGCACATCAGGGCTATCTGAATGCGTATCAGAGTGTGAGACTTTAGCTTCAGAAGTATTCATGGCTTATCAGTGTGCTTAATTTATTAGCGAGAACTCAACATTTAGTTGTTAGTTGTTAGTTGTTAGTGGTTTGTATTTACCAACCAACAACCAACAAGCAACAAACAACGACCAACAAATAATTTCCTAAGCAAAGGTCACACCTACCGGGAAACCTTCACCGTCAATTGTTAACTACTATGTAGTAATATTTCGTAATTTTGAGTTTAGTACGTAAATATGACACAAAAATGTCAATTGCAGAATAAAACTAGATTCGCTTTGGTTGTAGCGATCATTGGCGTTGCTGAATAAAGATATAAATTGTCATTAGGCCAAATCCTTGACCAGACGTAGGATTGCTACGTCTCTACACACCCGTGAATTGTAAATTCATCCGCATGATTCAGCAACGCCTTGCAAAGCATATTGCAAGTATAAGCAAAGCGCGATCCAATGCGTTTTGTTGTGCTAGAGTTTATCGGATGTATTTTGCGATCGCTAGTCTGAACAGTATAGGACTATAACCCTGAAGAAACAAAAAGGGAAATGCGCTGAATGTAGATTACATTTCTATCCCGATGACCTTATTGAAATCCATCATAAAAATGGAAATCACCGAGATCATCGGCTAGAAAACTTAGTTGCTGTTCACCTACATTGTCACGACCAGATACATGGTGGCAAAGGTAACCTTTCAACTCAACGAACGTACCAATGACAATGGTTAACTTGGAGAGGAGCCGTGTGATGTGAAAGCATCAAGCACGGTTTTGAAGCCGAGCATCAGGGGTGACTCTCATGCTTAGGTTAACGGATTTTCTTTTTACTTTTTACTTTTATCTTTTTACTTTTTAAATTTACTGGTATCGATGCGATCGCAAACAGTACAAGAGGTACTGTACCAACTAAACCAACAATTGCATAAAACCGGGATGAAAATTTCATAAGTAGAAATTTTGATACAGAATCGTCAAAAAGTTACTTCCAGCATTTAGCTGATTCTGCAACATATATATTGACGTGTCTACAAGCATTGTAAGAATTCTTCGTATCTGCAAGCAAGTTATTCTTGCAACTTAATTTTACTCCTGTATTTCTAAATTAAATGCTAAAAACTGCGATCGCATATATTCATCTCAAAAACATCATGTTTCTAAAACAGAAGTGCGATCGCTTATTCTTAACTGTTGAAGAGACTACGCAGTTTGACCTTTAAAAGATATTGATTACATATTTTATGTTGTAATGTTGTGTTACTTTGTATTTGATACCATAATGTGAGCAAGATGCTGGCTTTGTTTATGGCTCAAACGCAAGTTAACCAAATATCATCGGGATACCGATCGCAAGGAGCTGATACAAACATTGAGGCTGATATTTATCTATTTACTCGCCTGCGACAACTTTCACCCAAACAGCGTTTAGAAATGTTCGCTGCTCATGAGCGTGGAGTGAAGAAACTTTGCCTTGCAGGAATTAAATCCCGGCATCGTGGAGCGCCTTTGGAAGAGATTCGTCGTGTGTTTACCCGCGCTGTACTTGCAGAGAAATTTAGGGTTGATTTTCACCCCAAAGGTGTTGATGAAAATATGTGGATTCAAGATTCGATCTCGCTTGCAGTCGAGCTACACCAACTTTTTGAATCAATTAATATTCCCTACTACGTAAGTGGTGGTGTTGCTGCTTCACTGCACGGTGAACCTCGTTCGACTCGTGATTTAGATTTGGTGATTGAGGTTCAACCCGACCAAATCGATTTGTTGGTGGCGACACTTGAAGCAGCAGGATATTATTGTCCAGCAGGTGCAGTTGAAGGTTTAAAGCAGGCACGTGAGCGGATGCTCAACATTACGCACACCGAAACTATTGCTAATGCCGACCTGTATATTACTGATGTTTCACCATTTGCAACGTCGCAGATGGCACGTAGGAAGTTAATCGATTTAGAAGGGATACCTGCGTTTTGGGTTGCTTCCCCAGAAGATACGATTTTACAGAAGTTGCAGTGGGGTAGAGGGAGTCAATCTGAAAAACAGTGGCGCGATGTGTTGGGGATACTCAAATTGCAAGCACAGAGCTTGGACTATGCATATTTGGCAGAATGGGCAGAACGGTTAGATTTAGTTGATGCTTTGAGCCAGGCATTTACTCAAGCCGGTGTGTAATGTCTAACTTGGGAGAAAAAATGCGATCGCTCATTTTTACTCTGACTTCATTTTGTGCGATCGTACTGCTGTAACACCCACCATTAGAACTTGTTACCCCCGGCGTAACTCGGCTGGTTGCTTGTAGTAACGGCGATCGCTGCCAAAGCTAAAGCCGAAGTCACAGAAGCTGTTGGGCGTTGCTGAATTTGGTCATGAATTATGTGTGCATACATTTTTGTAGTTCGATGCCAAATCATTGTAGAGACGTAGCAATGCTACGTCTGGTCATACCCGTGAATTGTAAATTCATATCTTGATTCAGCAACGCCAGCTGTTGCTACTCTTGGTAAGATTTGACCGAATAACCTCAGCTGCATATATAAGCACTAATGATTAAAAGGACATTAATGTAAACTTGGCAATAATAAAGCAAGTTACAACTCGAAATTGCCAGATTTCGGATTTATGCTCAGGTATATCAGTTAAAATCTGGTTTTTAGATAAAGAAATTATAAATTTATAGTGTTGCTTACAGATGAGAACAGGGTGTTATCACTAGAAGGTGCAACAGAAAGTGCGATCGCCCCATCCTTCTCTTCTATATTGGAAAATAAGACAGAAGGCAGAGGGCAGAAGGAAAAGAGTATAATATATACTAAATGAACTGGATGCACAACAACTTCTGGAAATAAACCCTAATACTTATAGCTTCGTAAATTTAGTATCCAAGGTCTCAGGACGCTATTTACTGATACCAAGGTTGTTTATTTGTCCTAATTAAAACCTATAGTGAAGGCAAATGCGCCAAACCACAGATGAGGAGTGCAAAAGTCTTGTTTGCTATGGGCAATTAGCTGAGCTTGGCATCAGATAGTAGATTTTTGATCGGAGCTTATTCAGTTATAAATCTCCAATTGCGGACTGAGACCATAGGCATAAAAAACGCACTTGGAGAGAATAATGATGACGCACATTGAAGGAACTTTCAAAGGGGCAGGAGGTATAAATCTCTACTATCAAAGCTGGCAACCGCAGGGGGAGGTACGGGCAATTATCGCTATAGTACACGGGTTAGGAGCGCATAGCGGCTTATTCATTAATGCTGTGCAACACTTAACTCCTCTTGGCTATGCCATTTATGCCTTTGACCTGCGGGGGCATGGACGTTCACCCGGACAACGGGGGCATATCAATGCTTGGACTGAATTCCGAGAAGACTTACATACCTTTTTGACGCGAATTCAAGAACGAACAACTAATTGTGCTTGCTTTGTGTGGGGACACAGCCTGGGAGCAGTGATCGCCCTAGACTATGCCTTGCACTTTCCAGAAAGCTTGCAGGGAATCATCTTAACGGCACCAGCGATCGGAAAGGTCAATGTGCCAGCGCTCAAAGTTGCCTTAGGGCTAATGCTCTCACGAGTCTGGCCGAACTTCAGCTTAAGGGTAGGCATTAGGCGAGGTGTGAGTTCACGTGACCCCAAAGTCATCGCTACCCATGCCCAAGATCCATTACGGCACGAATACGGTAGCGCCCGACTGGCCACAGAGTTTTTTGCAGCACAAAAGTGGGTCGAAAGCCATGCATCTGATTTGCGAGTTCCTTTGTTGATTTTGCATGGAAGTGCAGACTTGGTATCGTCTCCAGAGGGTAGTTTGGCTTTTTTCCAACAGGTGACTTTTCCTGATAAAGAACATTACGTTTATCCAGGCGACTATCACGACCTCCACTTGGACATCAATTATCAAGATGTATTCGCGGACCTAGGAAATTGGCTGGAACGACACTTAGATGGAGAAATTAACTATCAGTCCGTAGTTTGTCAAATAAAATCTCCCTCTTTACATTCTGAAATGATGAATCTCTAGCTGCGTTTTTTGCAAAAAAGATACAAAAGTGGATTTTGATCCCCATATGGTCTACATTAATAATATGTCCTTTGTATATGGTTAAAAGACATTTAGGTGTGACAGAACCGAAGTCTTAAAAAAAACTAATTCTGTTATGAATAGATACCAAATTGAAAGGAGTTATTGGGCGAAAACTAGGGTTTAGGTATCAGAAGTTGTTATCCAGAATAAATACCTAATTAAATAGGTTGGCATAAATAAAAATATTGATGGTGAGGAATGTTAGTAGTTGGTAGTTGGTAGTTAGTGGTCAATTACTAACTACCATCTATTAACACCAACCTAAATGAGGTCTGTTTTACAGCCAGTTACTTATTGTTTTTGAATTGAAGTAAACAAAATTGGATAAATATTTATCCATCAAATATAAATAGCCTTGTGCCTAATAGGAAATTATTTGTTGGTCTTTGGTTGTTGAGTATTGTTTGGTAAATATGAAAAACAAACAACAAACAACAAACAACAAACAACAAACAACTAATAACTAAGATGAAAGAGTTTCAAGCTCTTTTTGGGCAAAATGTTGTGGTCAGATCAGATATATAAAGCTCCTGCCAACTCCGGGGAAGTTTTGCTAGGGCGTACTTTACCTTCATTATTGGATGAGGCGTGTTCTCGCTATCCCAACTCTAACGCCTTGAACCAATGGACGGAAACAGGCTGGCAATCTCTATCTCATCAAGAATTTCAAAGTGCGATCGAAGAGGTAGCGCTGGGTCTGTTGGATTTTGATTTAGAAAAGGGCGATCGCATTGCTTTATTAATGCACAACGATGTCAACTTCTGTATAGCTGACATGGGTTGCCTGTTAGCCGGCCTGGTTGATGTGCCAATCGACCTGACTCAGACCCTTGAACACATAATTTTTATTTTGCGGCACACAGAAGCAAAGGTACTGATTATTTCTAATCTAGACTTGCTTTATCAAGTTGCGTCTTATTTATGGGACACGCCCAAACTGAAGGTAGTGATAATTGCCGATGTTCCTGCTGATTGGCAGCAGATACATTCGCAAATCTTAACCTGTCAATTAAGTAGTTATCGGGAGGACAAGACCCAGGAAAGTTCTCTAGAGACGGAATGTCTGTGTATTCCCAAGTTCCTCTCGCAAGCTAATTTAGAGCGACCATGCCCAGAATTTCCCCAATGTATTCAAGTGTTTTCGCTCTCAGAAGTTCGTGCTAGAGGACGAACTTTGATTTCTGAAGGCAAGCAACAGCAACTGCGCTCAATAGTGACAGCAAATGACCTAGCCACTATTATTTATATCCCCGGAGCTAAGGGAGAGCCTCTGGGAGTGATGCTGACTCATGAAAATCTTTCTGCCAATGCGCTGGCGATTTTTACAGGCATTCCCAATCTAGAATTCGGTGCTAAGGAGGTAATACTTTCATTTCTGCCACTGACGCATGTTTTTGCTCGTGTTCTGCTGTATGGTCATATCAACTATGGGCATAGCATTTACCTCACCACTCCTAACCGAGTCATCAGGCATCTCAAAGAAGTGCAACCGACGATATTCGCCACGGTGCCACTTTTGCTAGAAAAAATTTACAACAGAATTCTGGAAGAGGGGAGCAAACGGACAAAGCTGACAACAGTCAGGGACATCAAGAATAACGTGCTGTCACGTATCCGCGCTTTTGCAGTGCAAACGATACGCAGGACAGAACAACCAAAAACGCAAAGATTTCGTTTATCTTCCTTGCGTTTGGGTGCTCACCTATCTCCGTTGCAGTGGAAGTTCCCGCCTCTGCGAATCTCTGTGTCTGCGTCTCAATTGCGTGAGATAGCATTTACTCAGCGCATCTACAATTGGGCACTGAACCTTGCCAAACAGTATGAACTAGGCAAGTCACCACAAGGGAGATATGCCCTCATGCTCAAGCTAGCCGATCGCTTGGTGTTCTGGCAATGGCGCGCGGTATTTGGAGGTCGTCTCAAATACCTAATCAGTGGGGGTGCGCCCTTGAAAGCAGAGATAGCTAACCTGTTTGGCGCAGCGGGTATCATAGTTTTGCAAGGTTACGGTTTAACTGAAACGAGTTCAGCATTTGCTTGTACTCGCGGACAATTCAACCGTGCGGGAACGGTGGGTGTGCCAATGGCTGGGGTAGAGGTGGCGATCGCAGACGATGGTGAAATTCTCACCAGAAGTCCTTATATCACTCAAGGCTACTACAAAAACCCTGAAGCTACCCAACAATTGATTGATGCAGACGGCTGGTTGCATACAGGCGACCTCGGGGAAATTACAGACGATGGTTTGCTCAAAATTACTGGTTTGAAGAAAAGCCGCTTCAAACTTTCCACAGGCAAGTACGTCACACCGGAGCCTTTAGAAAGTAAGCTAGAACAATCTCCTTTAGTGGCAAAAGCAGTTGCTGTGGGAGCAGAACGCAAATTCTGTGCCATGTTGATTTTCCCGAATCTGGATAATCTGCGTTCCTACGCTCTTAGCGCTGGTATTGATTTACCAACAGAGGCGTTGCTCAAACATCCTTGCATTATGGCCATGTATCAGGCATTAGTTGATGAAGCGAATTGTCATTTACCCCAATGGTCAACTGTGAAGCGGTTCCGGCTGATTGATGCCACCCTCACAGTTGAAAATGATACGCTGACACCGACTCAACAGGTAAGACGCGCAAAAGTAGCAGAGGTTTTTGCTGAAGAAATTGCTGCCATATATGAAGACACGGGGACACACAACAGGGGAAACGCGGAGATAGAAAATATAGATCAACAGGATATTTCCTCATTTTCCTGTCCTCCCATACCCCAGCCTTCATGTCCAGCGATCGCCCAATCTCTGAATACGTAATTTGTTGTTGGTCATTAGTCATTAGTTATAAACCACTAACCACTAACCACTAACCACTAACCACTAACCACTAACCACTAACCACTAACAAACAAGGAAGGTTTAAGAACTATGTATAGACCGTTCCGAACAGCTGCGGTTCTCGGTGCAGGAGTAATGGGAAGCCAAATAGCGGCCCACCTCGCAAATGCAGGGCTAACTGTGCATTTGCTCGACATTCCTGCAAACAGCGCTAATAAAAACGAACTGGTCGAAACAGCATTCAAAAAAGCCTTAAAGCAGTCACCGCCAATATTCTTTACAGAAAAGACTGCCCGTCGTGTGATTCTGGGCAACTTTGACGAGCATTTTCAGCGTATTGCTGATGTTGACTGGGTAATTGAAGCGGTAGTGGAAAATCTGAGAATCAAGCAGCAGTTGATGGCACGAGTGGAAAGCGTTATTCGCGATCATGCGGTGGTATCTACTAATACTAGTGGCTTGCCCATTCACTTAATTGCTCAAGGGCGTTCTGAGTCTTTCCGCAAAAGGTTTTTAGGTACTCACTTTTTCAATCCACCCCGCTATTTGAAGTTGCTGGAAGTTATCCCTACAACAGACACAGCGACAGAAATTATCAAAAGGATGCAGTGGTTCGCAAGACTACACCTAGGTAAAGGAGTAGTAGTAGCAAAGGACACACCAAACTTTATCGCCAATCGGATCGGCACTTATGCGATCATGCTTGGTTTGCGGGCGTTAACCGAGCATGGATATACGATTGAGGAAATTGACACCCTGACAGGAACGCTTGTGGGACGACCGAAGTCAGCCACATTCCGGACGGCGGATTTAGTGGGACTAGACACGCTGATGTATGTAGCAGAGAATATCTATCCAGCGATTCCCCACGATGAAAGCCGCGAGATCTTCCACGTTCCCCCACTACTTCGCAAATTAGTAGAAACTGGGTCATTAGGTGCAAAGACAGGTCAAGGATTTTACAAAAAGCAAGGCAAGGAAATTCTCTCCATCAATCCCGTCACACTGGTTTACGAGCCAGCCAAGCCTTTGCATTTAGGGGATATTGAGGCAATAGAGAAAATACCTGATTTGGGCGATCGCTTGCGAGCTCTTTATCAAGACAAAGGTCGTGCAGGCACTTTCTTCCGGGAATTCATCTTAAACTTGCTGGGGTACAGTGCCCGTCGCATTCCTGAGATTGCCGACAGTCCGATTGAGATTGACCAAGCAATGCGCTGGGGATTTGGTTGGGAACTCGGCCCGTTTGAAATTTGGGATGCCCTTGGGTTTGAGACTGTCTTGGCAGATATGAAAGCCGTCGATATTCCGGTGGCGGAGTGGGTGAAGAAAGATGGGGAGATGGGGAGATGGGGAGATGGGAGGAATGAAAGTATTCTCATGTCTCCTTCAACTCCACTAGATGAAATTAACTTGGCTACATTGAAGGCAGATCCCAAAAATACGCTGTGGCAAAATCCCGAAGCAGCGTTGTTGGATTTAGGAGATGGAGTAGCCTTGTATGAATTTCGCTCCAAAGGTAATACCCTCAGCTTAAAGGTGGTGGATGGCTTAGCAGAAGCGCTAGATATCCTCGAAACTGGGGATTTTCGGGGATTGGTGATAGGTAACAGCGGCGCGAATTTTTCTGCTGGGGCAAATCTGGCGGAAATGGCGATGCTGGCACAGTCGGGAAATATCCAAGCAATAGCCAACCTCATTGTTAAGTTTCAGTCATTAATGCAACGAATTCACTACTTCCCGAAACCAATTGTTGCCGCTATTAATGGGCGTGTGCTGGGAGGCGGTTGTGAATTAGTCATGGCTTGTCCGCAGGTCGTAGCAGCGGCGGAAACTTACATAGGACTGGTAGAACTCGGTGTGGGGTTGATTCCTGGTGCTGGCGGCCTGATGCGGATGGTAACTTGGGCAGCCGATCGAGCAGCAACAGAATCACCCCATCATATCCAACCCTTCTTGCAAAAGGCATTTGAAACCATTGGTATGGCAAAAGTTGCCAATAGTGCCTACGAAGCGCAAGAATTTGGCTACCTCGCACCCACAACCAAAATTGTGATGAATAGCGATCGCCGTTTGTATGTCGCTAAAGAAGAAGTGCTACGTTTAGAGCGAGAAGGTTACGCACCACCCCCTGAGCGCAACGCCATTATGGTGCTGGGTCGTCCAGCGCGGGCAATGCTAGAACACGCCGCGTACATCATGTATCAGGGAGGTTACATCAGCGAATACGACCGCTTCCTTGCCAGCCGCTTAGCCTATGTCATGACTGGTGGGGAACTAACCGTACCTAGCCTGGTAGATGAAAACTACTTATTGCAATTAGAACGGGAGACCTTCTTACCACTTTTGAGTCAACCAAAAACACAAGAGCGAATTGCTCACATGCTCAAGACGAAAAAGCCACTTAGGAATTAAGAGTGGGGGAGAGGGGGGACAGAGAATTGTTAACTTACCTCCCTACAACCGTGCTTCTTATCCCAGTCAACACTTCAAAACCCACATTTGGTAAATACCTATGAAAGAAGCCTATATTGTCAGCAGCGTTAGGACTGCTGTTGGTAAAGCCCCACGAGGTACACTACGTAATATGCGCCCAGATGATATGGGAGCTGTTGTCACTAAAGCAGCGATCGCACAAGTCAAAGGTCTTGAGCCAGCGCACATAGATGATGTTATCTTTGGTTGTGCCTTTCCAGAAGCAGAACAAGGATTCAATTTGGGACGGGCGATCGTACTGCGAGCAGGATTACCTGACTCTGTTGCAGGTTGCACCGTTAACCGCTTCTGTGCTTCCGGCGTTCAGACCATCGCGATGGCAAACCAGGCGATTATGGCAGGACAAGCAGAAGTCATTGTTGCGGGTGGAGCCGAATCAATGAGTTTGATTCCGATGGGAGGACATTTTTTGGCTCCTAACCCAGAAATGATGGTGGAGACTCCCAACGCCTACACTACGATGGGCATTACAGCGGAAAACGTGATGCAGAGTTACCAAATTTCCCGTGAAGAGCAAGATGTCTTTGCCCTGCGATCGCACCAAAAAGCATTAGCTGCAATTGCCCAAGGTCGGTTTGCCGAAGAAATTATACCCCTAACGGTGCGAGAAACATTATATATCGATGGCAAACCACAGACGGTAGAAAAAGTTTTCCAGGTAGATGAAGGCCCGCGTCCCGATACTAGCTTAGAAGTTTTAGCTAAGTTGCAGCCTGCGTTTCGCATGGGTGGTACAGTCACGGCGGGTAACTCATCACAAATGTCAGATGGTGCAGCGGCGACGGTGGTGATGAGCGATCGCATGGTCAAGGAACTCGGCGTACAACCTCTGGGACGAATGTTAGGGTACGCTGTGGCTGGTGTACCACCAGAAATTATGGGTATCGGCCCAACAGAAGCAGTACCCAAGGTACTGAAGCAAGTAGGACTGACTTTGGATGATATCGGGCTAATTGAACTAAACGAAGCCTTTGCCGCCCAAAGCCTTGCCGTGATTCGCAAACTTGGTCTGAATGAAGAAATTGTGAATGTAAATGGAGGTGCGATCGCCCTTGGGCATCCTTTGGGTTGCACGGGTGCGAAACTCACAGCCACGATCTTTCATGAAATGAAACGACGTGGTGTCCGCTATGGTCTGGTGACGATGTGCGTTGGTGGCGGAATGGGAGCAGCAGCGGTGTTTGAGAATTTGATGCTTTAGAAAAATAGGGCAGGCTAGAAGCCTACCCCACAAGAAAACTCTATTGATTGTGGGGTGGGCATCTTGCCCGCCCTAAAGATGTTTGTGTAAGTTTCTTACCTTTTTGGGGTAAAGCTATGATTAACCTTTTTCACCCAGCAATAGTTTCTTCCATGCTTGTTTTGCTGTTCCTATTGCTGGGTTACATCGGTGTGCCATTGTGGGCATGGTCGCTTTATTTTGCAACAGTACTGGTAGCAAGCAATGCACCGCTTTGGATTTGGATACTGTTCGGTACGGTAGCTATCGTGTTGAACATACCGTTTTTGCGGAAAACATTAATCACTTCACCGCTAATTTACGGTATAAAAAAATTCAATATCTTACCAAAAATTTCTGATACCGAACGGGCAGCGATTGAAGCGGGGACTGTTTGGGTAGATGGCGAGTTCTTTTCTGGTAAACCAAATTTCCAACGCATGAACAGCGAACCTTATCCTCAGGTTACACCAGAACTTCAGGCATTTCTGGATGGCCCAGTAGATCAAGTTTGTCGCATGGCAAGTGATTGGGAAATTTACCGACGTAAGGATTTACCACCCGAAGTGTGGGATTATCTCAAACAAGAGCGCTTCTTCGGGATGATGATTCCTAAAGAGTATGGTGGTTTGGGCTTTTCCAACTTCGCCTACAGTACCGTGATGACAAAGTTAGCGTCGCGTTCTTTCACCCATATCGCTACTGTTGGCGTCACAAATTCCTTGGGGCCGGCTAAGCTGTTGCTGCGTTATGGTACGCCGGAACAGAAAAATTATTATTTACCACGCTTAGCGAGGGGAGAAGAAATTCCCTGTTTTGCGCTAACCGAACCAACTGCCGGATCGGATGCGGCAAGTATCACATCAGAAGGGGTAGTGTTTAAGGGTGAAGATGGCAAGCTTTATCTACGTTTGAATTGGAAGAAACGTTATATTACCTTGGGTGCGATCGCCACTCTCCTCGGACTAGCTTTTAGACTGCGCGACCCGGAAAATTACTTAGGCAAAGGAGAAAATGTAGGTATTACATGTGCCCTTATTCATACTGATACACCTGGTGTAGTGTTGAACAAACGCCACGACCCGATGGGTGTACCTTTCTACAATTCTCCCACAGAAGGACATGATGTAGTCGTCTCTGCTGACCAGATTATCGGTGGTATAGAACAGGCTGGTCAGGGTTGGAAAATGCTTATGCAGACCTTGGCGGCAGGTCGAGGTATCAGCTTCCCTGCTAGCTGTACGGGGGTAGGCAAACTAGTAGCAAGAGTTACAGGCGCTCATGCTACGGTGCGGCAGCAGTTTGGTTTGCCTATTGGTCGTTTTGAGGGGATTGAGGAACCCCTGGCGCGGATTGGCGGTTTGACGTATTTAATGGAAGCAGCGCGCGTTTATACCTGCGGTGCTGTAGATAAGGGTGAACAGCCTGCGGTAATTTCTGCGATCGCCAAATACAATCTGACAGAACTCTCCCGCAAAATTATCAATGATGGTATGGATATTGTGGGAGGTGCGGGAATTTGTCGAGGCCCGAGAAACCTATTGGCAAATATTTATACAGCTACTCCTATTTCTATTACCGTTGAAGGGGCGAATATCCTCACCCGCACGATGATGATTTTTGGTCAGGGGGCGATTCGCTGTCATCCCTTTGTCTATAAAGAAATTGCCGCCCTTAATCAGTCGGATGTCAGCGCCTTTGATAGTGCTTTTTGGAATCACATCGGCTTGATGGTGCGTAATGGTTTCCGCGCGTTTCTCCTCAATATTTCCCGTGGGTATTTGGCTTTGTCTCCGGTCAAAGGAGCGATAGCTAGATACTACCGCAAACTGGAGTGGGCATCTGCAACTTTTGCCTTTCTTACCGACCTTGCTCTCTTCAGCTTTGGTGGTACGCTGAAGCGACGGGAAAAGTTGACCGGACGGTTTGCTGATATTCTGTCATGGATGTATCTGGGAACTGCTACCCTGCGTCGCTTTGAGGCGGAAGGTTGTTTACCGGAAGACTTGCCCTTTGTTCACTGGGCAATGCAATATGCCTTTACTCAAATTCAGCAAGGGTTTGAGGGTATTTTCAGTAATATGTCTATGCCATTACTTGCTTGGTGGTGGCGACTAAATCCGATTAGCATCTTGCCTAGCGATCGACTTGGTAGCGAAGTTGCCCACAGCCTCCAAACTCCAGGACAGTTACGAGACAGACTCACCGCAAATATTTATATTCCTGCTGCTGTGGATGAAGCATTAGGGCGCTTGGAACGTGCTTTCCTTTTATCATCCCAAGTTGAGCCTATTCTCAAATCTATCAAAGCTGCCAGTCGTGTCGGTAAGCTGCCACAGCAAAGACCAGAAAAGCTAGTTGCAGCAGCACTAGAAGCAGGGGTGATTAGTTCCGAAGAGGCTGAAATAATTCGCGAGGCAGAGTCTGTTCGCAATGATGCGATTCAAGTGGATGCGTTTACGTTGGAGGAGTATCAGCTAGAAGGTAAGAGATTTTTTGAACGAACCACAAGGGACAGGAAGGAAGAAATGGGCGATTTTGTAGCGGTAAGGGAGTAAGTCCTTTAGGCGCAGTAGCGTCTTCCCGTAAGGGTGGCGCTACAAACCGATAAAATCAATTCAGACAATCACCTCTTGGTCAGGAGCATCGGTTACAACGGGGATAAAAGCTGAATTTTTCCCTACATTCACAGTAATGCCGCCCTAAAGGATGCCAATGTGCATCTATGCGGAAGTCAAAATTCCTTTTTCCCAGCTTTTGACCTCTTAACTATGGTCGATTTATTTCCGTCATCTTGTACTAGATAGCACACAAAATTCACTGAATAGGACTGAACTCACGAACAGTAATATTTTGGTCAATAAAACCAACTGCCGTACACATTCTCCCTGGAAATATGTCATTCAAAGAATTGAAATATAACCAGCGCTTTTCTGGTTGTAATCTAATTTCAACTTGACGCGGATATCCAAATTGATCGTCATAAATGGCATCTACGCCCAACGGGCCATCACACGCACATCCATTGGGCCCGCATTTCTTGCCGCCTGCCTTTGATTCAATTTGGTTGAATAAGTCGGTAATAGTCTGTACGGGTATTGTTGAGCAAGTATTTTTGCGGACAGCAACCACCTTTTCATTCTTAATTTCCACCTCTTGCTGACAATTGAGGTGGAAATAGTTAATACTCAAACGGTAATGCTCTACAGCCTGCGTAACCCACTTTTGCTTTGCTGCTGCTAGTTGATTAGTAGAAGAATTCAATAACAATGCGCGATCGCCATACAGTGCAAGACCGCTAATTGCGAATAATGTTATAATAGCTAGCCATTGCAGGCGCGATTGATTGATCACAGCCATATTTAGTAACAAATTTCCAACGGAAGTCACTACATGTCAAAAACTCGGTCACAATGACCGAGCTTTTAATAATGAGCAGTGGGGCTATATTCCCCGAAGGTTAGTTATAAGAAGTTAGTTATAAATCAGTGTTCTGATAAAGACTACCAAGCTTAGGTTATCCATTTCGGAAAAATCAGAACTTTTGTTAGAACAGCTTCTGATAAGCTTTTCTTATCATTTGTATCAGTGTTTTTGTGTCAAGTCCTGTTGACTATTTGTAACAAAATTGTTAACTTTATTTACATAAGGTAACAAAACACAAAAACAAACAAAATTTTTTGATTTCGGTTTTGGTATCTCCCATTGACATTTGGATTCCTCATGGTTGCCTCGGTGTTTTTCACCGGGGTTTTTTGTTGTTGTGGAGTAGGACTCACTCACCAAAAAACCCAGTCATCAGTGGCTGGGCTTTGGTAGGGCTATATTCCCCGACGTTTAGTTATAGAAGTTACATTTGACAACTCCCCAGCCGTCATGCTGGGGATTCTTCCTTCACAGAAAAACGCCTTGTAAAAGCAGTGCTTTTACTTGGTCTTATTCTTTCTCCAGAAGCGGTAGCGAGATGCCCTCCCGCCAAAAGTCGTAAACCTTCATCTCTGTCCCCCTAAAAGGGGGAAGTTTTAAACCCAGTTTTTCGATAAGTCGCTGTTCTGATAAAGACTACAACCCCGGAGTTGGCAATTTCGGAAAAGTAGAATTTATTTTTTAGCGTAGAGCGATCGCACCTCATTTCTTCAAAAACCGCTGACGCAGACGAGTAACAAAAACATTCACTTCTGGTAATTTCATTTGAGTGGCGATCGCACCAAAAACTACCAAACCAATCAAACCAGATATAGCCAACTGCAACAGTTGAGTCAGCAAACCATCTGCACCTAACAATCTTTGACAAACTACAAGAGAACCGTAGCTGACAAAACCTCCGACTACACTAGCAACAGTCAAACCCAAAATCGGTACACTCCATTCTCGCCAGGGTAAACCATTCAGCCTGCGATCGAGCAACCATAAAAGCATCAATGTGGAACTCAAATTTACCCCTACCGTTGCTAACACCAAACCAGGAGCGCCAAAAGATTTGATGAAAATCCAATCTAAGAAGATATTGAGAAAGATATTAAACAGGCTGATGCGAAAAGGCGTATCACCATCGCCCAAAGCATAAAATACCCGTACCAAGACATCACGTCCCAAATAAACAAACATCCCCACACCGTAAGCAATCAGCAGAGAAGATACCATATCAGAGGCAGCTTGATTGAAAGCTCCGCGCTCGTATACTACACGCACAATCGGATTTGATAGAGCTATCATCAAAGCACCCAAGGGCAGCATGGTAAAAGCGGAAAGGATCAGTCCTTGGCGAATGCGTAATTTTAATTCATGCCAGTCATTGGGATCGGTAAGTCGAGAAAATATCGGTAGCAGGGGAACTAAAACGACGTTGGAAATTACCCCCAAAGGGGTTTGTACTAATAAGTTGGCATAATTTAAGCCAGAGGCAGCAGCGGGAATGAAGGAAGCGAAAATAGAATTTATCTGCCAGTTTATGTAGAGCATCCCAGAGGAAAAAGTCGCTGGGAGCATGATTTTCATGACTTCTCTGACTCCCGGCTGATTAAAATCAAATCGCAGGCGCAATGAACCCATACCAACCCGTGCTTGCGCTACTAACTGCACGAGCCATTGCAGCAACGCACCTGCTAGAGTTCCGAATGCTAATACTGCACCACCATACATGAGATTTTCTGGTGCGTATATTTTATCACCTAATTGCAGACCCAGAAAAGCCATTGCGATCACAACTGTGATACTTGATAGCAAAGGGCTAATTGAGGGTAGCCAGTACTGATTAGCCACATTGAGCGTGCCAAAACCGATACCTATTAATCCTGCGAGGACAGCCATTGGTGACATGATCTGGAGTTGTTGAGTGGCGATCGCTTTCACCAACTGCCCATCTAGACGTTTTTCTAACCCTGGTGTAGTTAAGTCAATAATATGTCCGGCAAAGATTGCCAAAAAAACGGTAACAACTAGCAGCACACCACCAACAAGGGTGGTCATCGTTTCTACCAATGGGGCTGCTTCTTCTTTCTTGCGCTTGGCTAAAACACTGACGATCGCACTGTAGAAGGGCCCGTTAATCCCACCAAGTAAAATCAGCAGAAACCCAGGAATAATGTAAGCAAAACTATAGGCATCAGCAACAGCACCAGTACCAAAAGCCGCACCAATAGCGACTTGCCGTGCTAAACCTACAACTTTACTAATAATTGTGGCAACAGCAACAATGCCAGCAATTCCAACTAGAGAACGAGAGACTTTTTGTTCTTCTGTCACAAACAGTACCTGACAACCAAGAAACGGCGCATATCTGAAAACATTTAACCGGAAATCAAGTAGTTTGTCAGGGTAAAAAGTTCATTTTAATATGTCGTTACAAACAGTTTGCGTCATCATTTGGAGCAACGGTGACAGAGAAACTTTTTTTGGCAAAGATGCTCAAGCAATAGCTCAAACACTTGTAAAAATAAGATAAAAAATAGAGGAGGCCTAAGTCTCCTAATATAGTAGGGGCGGGTTTATAAACCCGCCCCTAAAAAAAATTACAGGTTGTAGAGACGCGAAATTTCGCGTCTCTACTTTTGAATCAAGCGAAAGCTGGTTTGGCATTAAGCAATACCCATAAAAAGGCCAAAACCAAAATTCCTATCAAACCAAACAAGCGCAGCAAAATTTTTTTCATAACAACAGTGTTGTTTGTTGTTTGTTGTTTGTTGTTTGGTGATTGTTCCAAGCAACAACCAACAACCAACCACTAACATACTATTTCCAATCTTTTCCTATTCTAATAGTGAGATCGGATTCTAAATCGCCAGTTGACGATACCTCAATAGTTCCCAAGCCTAGTAATTCTTGTAGTTTTTCTGCTGCTTGACGGTTGCCTTTTTGGACGATAATCTTAGTTTCGCTGCGCTGATCTGGCCAATCTGACACAGCATAAACTTTTTGAAAGCCTTTCTGTTTGAGAGAGTTAATAACTGTTCCAGTTAGCTGGGGTTGATTAGAAGCATTTTGAATAGCAATTTTTAAGCTAGGTAGGGGACGCCCATCTGGCTTCAGACCACCGATATTCACTCCTGTATAATTATTTAGCAACTCACCTCTTCCAGTCAGATTCAGCCAATAGCTATTGGGATCTGCACTTAAACGGCTGAAAATACCGGGTAGCATGGTCATTTGGAAGTTCTCTCGCTCTAAGTTGAGAGAAAAATTGACCAGTGCCATCATTTCTTCGACTTTCAGGTTAGTGTCAAAGTACTTGCCCATGATATGGACTAACTGCGGCAACCTCGGTAAAACTGTGGGACTAAACAGGCGTTCGCGTAATGCTACTAGCAGTGCTTGTTGCCGTTGCACTCTCTCTAGATCACCCGTGTTAGTTTCGTGGTAACGTACAAATTGTTCTGCTTGTTCACCGTTGAGAGTTTGCCAACCACTGACTAAATTAATCGAAAACTTGCCAGCAGAGTCTTTATATTCCATTGGTTTGGGAACAAACACCTCTACCCCACCCAATCGATCTACCAACTGCCGCAACCCACTAGTAGAGATACGGATGTAGCGATCTATAGGTGCATTACTTAAAGTACGGCTAATCACCCGCGCTGCCAATACTGGCCCTCCTTTAGCATTGGCATCGGATACCTTAGTCAATCCTTTCGATTCTGGAATTGCAATCATTGTATCCCTAGGGATCGAAAGCACTCGTATTGTTTTGTCTTCAGGGTTCAGCCTTACCAGTAGCATGGTATCGCTATCAGCGGCAAAACTTTCTGGTGAGCCATTCACAGCACCACGAACTGGTTCGATACCCATCACCAGAATATTCATCGGGCGTGTGAGCTTGTACTCGGAAATATTGTTCCAAATTTCCCCAGGCAATGGTGTTTTTTCTGCTTCGGCTCCCCCCATGCCCAATTCTTCGTCTGTTCTATCTATATCGCTCCATAATGGAGTCCAAAGTGCCAATGTCGATACCAGCAACCCTGAGAGTGTGAACCCCACAACTATAGTCAACAGCCAAAACAGCCACCGGGGCATTGCCAAACCCAATCTGTAGTAAAGCTGGCTGGGAATAGAACCCACTGACTCTACCAGGTTAGAGGAAACATTTGCTTGCTGTTGTGCGGCTCCCTCTTCAGTTGACTGTTGTACTCTTTGAGATTTACCCTGATTTTTGATCTGTGCTACTTGTTTAACCACAATTATCTCCCCACTCAACCACTCCCTAAACCTAATGTTAATGCAAGCAACAAATCTTGCCAGTGAAGGACATCACAGTACACTTAGTAGTGTCCTTGAGTAAGTTTTTATGACAACATGACTAGACCATTGTTCCCCGTAATTCTTGCCGGTGGTAAAGGTGAGCGTTTTTGGCCCTTGAGTCGCCGAAACCGACCCAAGCAGTTTTTAAATTTAGATGGCAGTTCTAGAAGTCTCTTACAAGCAACCGCTGACCGACTGCTACCATTTGCAGGCAGTTGGGACAACTTGTGGGTAATTACTTCTAGTCAGATAGCTCAAGGAGTTAAAGACCAACTGCCCGAACTGCCAACTAACAACTTACTGGTCGAGTCTCAGGGAAGGGATACTGCCGCCGCAGTTGCTTGGACAAGTTTGGAAATTAAACAGCGTTATGGAGATGACGCTGTTGTTGGCTTTTTCCCTGCTGACCACTGGATTGCCGACCAGGATGCTTTTGCACGCACATTATATGCAGCAACTGAGCTAGCGGCGAACACAGCAGCGATTGTCACACTGGGGATCAAGCCCACCTTTCCATCAACTGGCTACGGTTACATAGAACAAGGGGAAAGGATTGGTTGCTTTAATGACTTGCCAGCTTATCACGTTAACCGCTTTACTGAAAAGCCTGACCGTCAAACGGCAGAAAATTTCCTTGCTACGGGGCGTTTTAGCTGGAATAGTGGGATGTTTATTTTTCGGGCGGGTGTTGTTCTTAAGGAACTGCATATCCACGCTCCAGAAATCATTGAACCGTTAGAAAAGCACGGCCCTGATATCTATCCCCAGATACCTAAGAAGAGTATAGACTATGCTCTCATGGAAAAAACGAATTTGACACATGTCTTACCAGTTGAGTTCGGTTGGGATGATTTGGGTGATTGGAATGCGATCGAGCGCCTACTGAAAAAAGAAGATGCACCAAATGTGGAACTAGCTAACCATGTAGGATTGGATACGCAGGGGGCAATTGTCTATGCCAGCAATACTGATGATGTAATTGTTACCATTGGTCTGGATGATGTAGTCATTGTTCGCGATCGCAATGTCACCCTGGTTGTTAAAAAAGACCGTACTCAAGAAATCAAGCAGATCCTCAAAACTTTAGAAAGCGATCCCCGATTCACGGAACTGCTATGAAGGAATTGGTTAGTGGTTAGTAGATAGTAGTTAGTGGTAAACAACCACCTACTAACTACTCACCACTAACAACTAACTACTAACTACCAATGACAGAGGCTGAAAAGGCAGAATTTCCGATATATGTAGACTGTTGGGTGCTTGTTTTTTAGTTATGGAAAGCATCAATTTTCAGCCTCTCGCTAAAACAATGGCAATTAACTCTATTATTGCCTATCAAAATTATATTTCTCCGCGTAAAGGATTTTCTTGCCCCCATCGTTTATTGCACGGTGGAGATTCCTGCTCTGATTACATCAAACGAAGCTTGACCGAACAAAGTTTGACAGAAGCCGTAAAATCATCTTTACAAAGATTTAAAGATTGCGCTAGTGCTAGCAAAATTCTCACAACTACCACTTCTGCAAACAACTTCCGGTGTATTATCATCCCCTGTTGCATACCTCTTTAATGGGTCGTAAACAAACGTAACTACCAGGGTTGGTAATTGCTAATTGCTAATAGTTTTTCTCCATTCCCCATTCCCCCTTTCCCCTTTCCCCATCACATGGCGATTTATCAAAACTATGTTCCTCACTCAAACTGTTCCTCGTCAAAGAGAAATCATCGAAGTCTTATTCCGCAATGGCTGGGATTACATGCGAAGATTGCTCACAGGCGGTAAAGCCGATGAGCCTCAGCTACCCACACCAGCAGTTTTAAAAAATATCTTGGTAGATTTGGGGCCTGTCTATGTCAAACTAGGCCAGCTACTTTCTACTCGTCCAGACCTACTTAGTGCAGCTTACATTGAGGAACTATCAACCCTGCAAGATGAAGTACCGCCAGTTGCCTGGGCAGAAGTAGAAGTACTCATCCGCAAACAACTAAAACAATCTCTAGAAGAAACCTTTACCACAATTAATCCTGTGCCAGTGGCAGCTGGCTCGATCGCTCAAACACACCGAGCTACACTCAAAAATGGTCGGGAAGTCGCGCTGAAAGTACAACGTCCGGGAATTGATATTGTTGTTAACCAGGATATTGCCTTAATTCAAGGTATTGCCGATCTAGTAGCACGTACCGAATTTGGGCAAACCTATGAAATCAAATCTATTGCTGAAGAATTTACCAAAGCGCTGGAAGCAGAATTAGATTTTACCCGCGAAGCCGATTATACCGACCAGTTGCGACGCAATTTATCTGAGAGTCGCTGGTTCGATCCCAATCAAATAGTGGTTGCAGAAATTTACTGGGATTTAACCACACCTAAATTAATGGTGATGGAGTGGTTAGACGGTGTACCACTACTATCAGCAAGTCTGAGCAGCGAAAACGGTAAAAATCCTGCCGCAGAGCGAAAAAGAGTTACTACTTTATTATTCCGCGCCTTCTTTCAACAACTATATGTAAATGGGTTCTTTCACGCCGATCCCCATCCAGGGAATATTTTTTATCTTAAAGATGGTCGCATTGCGCTGATCGACTGTGGCATGATGGGACGCCTCGATCCCCGCACGCAGCAGATTTTGACAGAGATGTTGTTGGCAATTGTCGATTTAGACGCTCAGCGGTGCGCGCAGTTAACTTTGCAGCTAGCGGATTCTGCCCAACCAGTGATTTTGGCTCGTCTCGAAAATGATTATGACCGAATGCTGCGGAAGTATTACAACTTGAGTTTGTCGCAAATGAATTTCAGTCAGATCATTTATGAGCTACTGCAAGTTGCCCGTAATAATAAAATTCGCTTGCCCAGCAATATGGGTTTATATGCGAAAACCCTGGCTAATTTAGAGGGAGTGGCACGCTCATTTAACCCAGAACTTAACTTTATAGATGAAATTCAGCCATTGCTGACAGACTTGTTCCGTCGCCAACTGTTTGGGGAAACTCCGGTGCGATCGCTCTTGAGAACAGCACTGGATCTCAAAAGTCTTTCTTTACAATCTCCCCGGCAAATTGAATTGCTCTTAGATAGAGTTACTTCGGAAACACTCCAGTGGAATTTAACCGTACGCGGTCTAGATAGCTTGCGCCGTACCACAGATGATGCCGCCAATCGGCTGTCTTTTAGTATTTTGGTAGGTTCACTGATTATGGGTGCAGCAATTATTTCTAGTAATCCCCGAACAGCAGAACTATCTTTTTTAAGTAATGTGTTATTTGCTACTGCTAGTTTATTAGGTTTATGGTTGATTATCAGTATTTTGCGATCGGGTAATTTACGTTAAAAAAAATTGTTAGTGGTTAGTGGTTAGTGGTTAGTAGGTAGGGGTGGATTTAATTTTTCAACACACATATATTTTGGCTAAACCCACCGTTCAGGGGTTAGTAGTAAACAACTTATAAATCACTACCATAAACTAACAGCTAACTCCTAACAATCAACAACCAACCACTAACCACTAACTACTAACTACTAACCACCAACCACCAACCACCAACTACTAACAAATTATGCCGATAATCGAGGCTCAAAACTTGAGCAAAGTTTATCCTGTTGCTGTTAAAGAACCAGGCATTGTTGGGACAATCACCCACTTTTTTCGTCGCACCTACCGCGAAATCAAAGCAGTTCAAGATATTTCTTTTGAAATTGCAGCTGGGGAGGTGGTGGGGTTTTTAGGGCCGAATGGTGCTGGTAAAACTACTACACTGAAAATGCTTACGGGACTAATTCATCCCTCTAGCGGTAAAGTCACAGTCGCTGGATACGTTCCCTATCGTCGCCAAGAGGCATTTTTGCAAAAAATCACCCTGGTGATGGGACAAAAGCAGCAATTGCTTTGGGACTTACCAGCTATGGATTCTTTAAGGATCAACGCTGCTGTTTACAATATTAGCGATCGCGAATTTCGCAAGCGAGTAGGTGAATTAACCGAGATGCTCTCTCTAGAAGGCAAGCTGAATCAACCAGTACGCAAATTGTCTTTAGGTGAGCGTATGAAAGCAGAAATTTTGGCAGCACTTTTGCACCATCCCCAAGTGCTGTTTCTAGATGAACCAACCCTAGGACTAGATGTTAATGCTCAGGTAGGGGTACGCGATTTCTTACGCGAATATAATCGGCGTTATCAAGCCACAGTGCTGTTAACTAGCCATTACATGGCAGACATTACCGCATTATGTCAACGAGTGCTGTTAATTCACCAAGGTAAGTTGATGTATGATGGCAGCCTAGATGAACTGCTGGAAAAGTTTGCGCCTTATCGAGAGGTTCATGTGGAGTTAATGCAACCTCTATCAAAACAAAGACTCATGTTCTATGGTGATGTACAAAATTTAGACGGACGGATGGTGTGCTTTATGGTACAGCAAGAAGAACTTACACGCACCGTCTCGCGGATTTTAGCAGATTTAGATGTGATTGATTTAACGGTGACTGAACCACCAGTGGAAGAAGTGATTGGGCGAGTGTTTCAAGCGGGAGTGGTTAGTAGATAGTGGATAGTGGATAGTAGTACTTTTTAGAAACCACCTACTAACTACTAACTACTAACAAATGATTAATTATGAGAAGAATTATCAGAACAATATTAACTTTTCTGTCTGTGTACTATGCCTATATGGTGGAGTATCGGGCAGAACTAATCTTATGGGTTTTAGCCGGTTCCTTACCAATTATCATGATGGGAGTTTGGATACAAGCAGCCCAAAGAGGACAGTTTGGTTTAACACCTGTAGATTTTGCCCGTTACTTTTTAGCGGTTTTTATTGTCAGACAGTTTACAGTTGTTTGGGTAATTTGGGAGGTTGAAAAAGAGGTAGTAGAAGGTAAGCTTTCTAACCGATTGTTGCAACCAATCGATCCAGTATGGCATCACGTCGCAGCTCATTTAGGTGAAAGAGCTGCTCGTATGCCTTTTTCACTCCTATTAGTAGGATTATTTTTTATACTCTATCCTCAAGCTATTTGGATACCAAGTTTAGGAAACATTTTACTGTTTGCCTTGGTAGTGACACTGGCTTTTATTTTACGCTTTGCTATTCAACACACTTTTTCTATATTTTCCTTTTGGACAGAAAGGGCAAACGCTATAGAAAATTTCTGGTTTCTGTTTTATCTGTTTTTATCCGGTATGATAGCTCCTCTAGATGTTTTTCCTGAACCTATACGGACGGTGGTGCTTTTTACTCCTTTCCCCTATCTAATTGATTTTCCTGCCAGTATTCTGGTGGGAATACCTGTAGATCTGACGCGGGGGTTTTTAGCAATGTTGGGTTGGATTCTGTTGTTTTTGGGTTTGAATCGTTGGCTGTGGCGGCGAGGTTTGAGGCGGTATTCAGGAATGGGAGCGTAATTTTGGAGGTTCTCCAAATAACAACCATTTGCTCAAAATACAATAGATTATTTTATAGTTAATTCAAAACAGGAATAAATTTATTATAGGAATCCTCAATCATCTACTGAGAATAATTACATTCTATCTAAAATGCTTAGTAATAGGTATTTCAATCCAACTAGGGATGGCGCTCTTTGCCTTTTCAATGGCGACCAAAATCTGAAAAACCAACACAGGCAGCTTAATTAAGAAGTAAGTAGGCTCCTCTATATAAGAGAATTTGAGTAAAGCTAAGCTAAAGCTTGCATTACTCAACTCAATGGTGCTTATTAATCCCTAGAAATCAGAGAATGTAGTGAGGAGCGCTCTCAAATACGAGCTATGGGCTGATTTGAGACTACAATCTAGGGGCTGCTGGTTGGAGCTGGACTGACGGTAGCACCAGGAGTAGTAGCAGGAGTAGTAGCAGGAGTAGCGCCAGTATCAGCAGGTTCGCCGCCTGGAGTAGTTGGAGCAGTGGTATCGCCACCACCACCTTCACAAGCTCCGAGAGCAGCAGCTAGACCGAGTAAGAGAGCAAAACCAAAGATTTTTATCTTCATAACTCCTCTGTCACCAAATGCGGCAATAACAATTTTAGGCCTGTTGAACAATAACAATGTTAGGCCTTTGAATAAGATACCTCATTTGTTGTTTTTTTTTAAATTATTTCAGGTTAGATATTTAAAGGCAATCTTTTATTTTTGAGTAGATCTGGTAAATATCATGCTCAAAGCTACAACATAATTTTTCACAATTAAAATTGCCAAAACTTCTAATCAGGAAAGCTATTATACCAAAAAATATGCTTATTAAGCAAGCTCTTGCCCTTGCAGCTTCGCATTGCCATACTTAGATGCGATGTGAATGCTTAAATTGGGTACTGGATATTGGGAATAGGGGATTGGGAATAGGGGATTAGTTTTATTACCTATGCCCGATGCTCCTTGCCCGATGCCCGATGCCTTATAAAACACTATATTTTCATTCCAAAAAAGTTATGGCTGTTGCTCGCAAATCAGATGTTTCTGCAAAGCGCAGTTGGTTCCGTCAAGAAGCCCTGTTTTCGAGAAATACTCGCAGAGGAAGGCGATTCCAGTCGATGGAAACTGCCACTGAGAAAGACTCGCCTACACCAGTTTCCTCTAGAAGACAAAGGCGATCGCCGCAAAGGGTATCAGATTCTGCACCTTCTGCACCTGTCCCA
The DNA here is from genome assembly GCF_013388695.1 of Fischerella sp. Classification (NCBI taxonomy): domain Bacteria; kingdom Bacillati; phylum Cyanobacteriota; class Cyanophyceae; order Nostocales; family Hapalosiphonaceae; genus Fischerella; species Fischerella sp. The sequence continues at coordinate 30,761 of NZ_JACAEU010000109.1, read as the reverse complement.
GATTTAAACAAACAAGCAACGACTCCTTTATGGTTATTGCGTTTGTATGCCTTACATCGTCATTCTGCGATTGTGACGTTTTTGTTGGTAGCAGCCACACTCATAGTTTATGGTTGGACGGTATATTCTCAACAACTTTGGGGTAAAGGATACCGCAAGCTGCAAAACTTACAGCGTAACGAGCGACAGTTGACAACAACTAACGAAGTGCTAAAGAACAAAATGGCACAAGAAGCACAAAAACCAGCAGCAGGATTGGTATCTCCATCTCCTGCTGATACAATTTTCTTGCCCCCAGCACCGAAAAATTCTAACTCTACACCATCTACCTCAGATCCAGAATCAAACTCCCAAATACAACAGCAAAGTCTGACACCTGTTGGATATTAAAATCATTAGTCATTAGTCATTAGTCATTAGTTCTTCGACAATGACTAATGACAAAGGACAATTTTTATGCAAAAGTCTCCAGGTAGAAGAAAATTCAGAAATTCTCCGAAAGCAGAATTCCCCAAGCGACAGCGTCGGAAAACAATACGAGGGTTTTTTCCTTCGTTTACCTCTAATATGCAACCGCAAACACCCAACATTAAAACCCGACTCTTTCTAGCTTGGGGTGTGTTAATTGCGGCTGGGATGGGGCTGGCTTTCAATTTATACAATTTGCAAATTATACGCGGGCCAAAGCTGACGCAGAGAGCACGCAATCAGCAGATGGTGAATTTACGACCTTTTGTGCCTCGTCGCAAAATGATAGCTCGTAATGGGGATGTATTGGCGATTGATCGACCAGTGTATACTGTCTACGCCCATCCGAAGCTGTTTGGCAAATCTAACCAACAAATGGCAAAACAGCTTGCCCCCATAGTAGATAAAGAAGCTGCTGAGTTAGCGAACAAGTTTGAAAGTAAAAAAAGTGGTATTTTGCTTGCCTCGGCAATGCCTGAAGAAATAGCCGATCAGATTATTTCATTGCGCCTCAATGGTTTAGAGTTGATCCCCAAATACTCCCGATTTTATCCACAACAAGATTTGGTGGCGGAAGTAGTAGGCTATGTCAATGTTGACCGTCGAGGTCAGGCAGGTGTGGAATATAGTCAGGAGAAGTTGCTAGAACGTCCAATGCAAACTGTACGGCTGAGTAAGTCTGGTAATGGTATGCTGATGCCAGATCATGCTCCAGATGGTTTTCCGCATTCTGATAATTTGCAACTGCAACTAACTATTGATAGTCGCTTGCAACGAACTGCTCGTACAGTACTCAAGGAACAGATGGATAAATACCGTGCCAAACGCGGTGCGGTAATTGTGATGGATGCGTGGGATGGTTCCCTACTATCACTGGTTTGTTTGCCTACTTATAATCCCAATGAATACTCCAAAGCTGATATCTCGCTGTTCAAAAACTGGACTGTGGCGGATCTCTATGAACCAGGTTCTACATTCAAACCTCTGAACGTAGCGATCGCCCTTGAAAATGGTATCATCAAACCTGACGATGTTTTTAATGACCCCGGTTATATTCAAGTAGGCGATCGCACAATCAAAAATTCTGAAAACAAAAGTTACGGACGGATTAACATCGCCCAGATTCTCCAACACTCCAGCAACATTGGCATGGTACAAATCATGCAACGCTTGCAGCCTTCTGTCTACTATAGTTGGTTGGAGCGGTTGGGACTCGGACAATCAGTGGCTACCGATCTACCCTTTGTTGTCAGCAGTCAACTTAAAAGTCAAGATAAATTTATTGCCACACCGATCGAACCAGCAACTACCTCCTTTGGTCAAGGTTTCTCGCTCACACCCTTGCAGCTGGTACAAATGGAGGGAGCCTTAGCCAATGGTGGTAAATTAGTCACACCCTATGTAGTCAAGGGTTTGGTAGATAGTAAAGATCAGATACACTATACGCCCACAAGACCAGCACCACGACAAATTTTTTCGTCTGCAACCACTCAACGAGTAGTAGAAATGATGGAAACTGTAGTCGCAGACGGTAGCGGCAAAGCATCAAAAATTCCAGGCTATCGCATCGCTGGCAAAACTGGTACAGCTCAAAAAGCCAGTAGTTCCGGAGGTTACATCAGCGGTGCAAAAATCACCAGCTTTGTAGGTATATTGCCTGTAGAAGCACCCCGCTATGTAGTGTTGGCATTGGTGGATGAACCACAAGGTGAGAATGCTTTTGGTGGTACTGTCGCCGCACCTATTGTGAAAGCAGTGATGGAAACATTGATTACAATTGAACAGATTCCGCCCAGCCAGCCAATTAATCAATAGTTAGTGGTTGGTTGTTGGTTGTTGGTTGTTGGTGGTTAGTGGTTAGTAGGGGCGGGTTTTGATGGATGTTTTGTCATCGAAGCTCATAAGTATCATGGCTAAACCCGCCCGTACAGTGGTTACCCATACTTTTTAATTTTTAATTTTTAATTGACTACTCCCCATCTCTCCTGCCCCCTTTGGGTAGAATATTTGAACTACTGCTTAATTTTTCTTTATAACTATAGAGAGAAGTAGAGAAAGCTACTAAATGGGAATCTAAGTATAAGAAGTAGAACTCGTTTACATCGAGTGCAAAGTAACCAAAGATTCCATCTAAGCCTCCGCAATTCCCCTCACCGCCAAGCTTTGCTGTGGCGGGAGTACCCTTGCGGAGGCTTAGATGGATTTGAACTCAATACCTCTGCAAAGTCAAAAAACACATAGAAGAATTACGCAAACACAAAATCGCGTTTTCTTCAGATGATTATTACTTTCTAGCTGGTGTTTTATTCAAAAAGCGTCAAGAAGAATCTGTGGTTGATTTATCTAATGAGCTAGCACAAGTAATGACAAGCCTAGTAAATTAGACTTTCAATTTTCGCAAATGAAGATTACAAGCATTACAAGCATAAGTTTTTGCTTCAAAATCACGACAGCTGAGAGCTTCTTCTGTACAAGCCTTAATTGGATGTACCGTGCATTTTAGGCGATAGTCATTGGTGAAATATTCACAACCAGAACAAGGTATTTGATGCAGTTTTTTCAAGTGATTGATTCCTTTTCTCATGGAAATCACAATACTGCAAAAACCTAAAAGAGCGATCGCCCAAGCACAGAAGCCACAAAAAACATTACCCAGCATGATTTATCCTTCAAAAAATTTCCAAAAAAATGCCCGCAGCTAACTGCTGTAAACCGCAGGCATAAAACATTATGGGGAAAGTGAACTCAGCTTAAGCTTGACGAGAACGCCAAGAATGCCATGAATAACCCGCAAGCGCCAATACACCTAACAAGAACTGGATAAATACCGAACCAAGACGCTTATCGCCGTAAAATTCTTTTGGGAAAACTGTCGTGTTATGCTCTACAAAAATTGCAGAAATAAAAGCCATTAAAGCTAAACCAAGTAAGCTATAGGCTAGAATGCCCTCACCGTTTTCAATCGGCAAAATTAGTCTAGCCCATACAAAAGGCTGCACAAGTATATGCCACACACCACCTAAAATTAGTATTAACCCAATCCAAATGTGACCACCGATAACATCTTCTAGGTTGTCAACACTTGCCATACCCAAAATATTCCAATCACCGTCTTTTAGTCCTACCAAATATCCAAAGATTGTCGCTGGGTTAAGCGTTGGGTTGCTAATTAAACGCACATCTTGGATGTGAGTATCATAAATTCCGCCAAAAAACATTGCTTTTAGCACGAGTAGAAATGCACCAAAGCCTAAAAGAATTAGGTGATGACCCAAGATAATACCAAGCTTTTTTGGGTCATTCCATTCATAGTGAAATTTAGCAACTAATCCTCCGCCATTATGTAAAATTGCTGGAGCGCGAAAAACATGGAAAAGCCCACCAGCACCCAAAACAGCAGATGCTATTAAATGCAAAATTCCAATGACAAAATAAGGATAAGTATCGACTACTTCACCCCCAACCCCTACACCCCACCCCAAAGTTGCTAAGTGGGGTAACACAGTCAATTTCTGCTCATACATTGGTATATCAGGGACAAAGCGTGTCACCTCTGATATGGTAGTTGCTCCTGCCCAAAACATTATCAAACCTGCATGAGCAATGTGAGCACCTAGTAGTTGACCTGACAAATCAATTAAACGGGCATTACCAATTAACCAAGGTAAATTTGTTCTTGCTGCGAATGTTTTTTCAGTAGAAATTGTCACAGTTGAATACCTTTTAGAATATGGAATTTTGAATGATGAAAAGGTACTGGGGATCGGGGATTGGGTACTGGGTATTGGGTATTGGGGAAAGCTGGGGATTAGTTACTGGATATTGGAAGAAGATTCTTCTCATCTACTACCTAGTCCCCAGTCTCTAGTCCCCAATCCCTAATCCCTAGTCCCCAGTCTTAAGAACTAGTTTCAATGGCATTTAATGCCCGTTCAACTCGTTTGAAGTCAAAGCCTATTGCCCGTAGTGCGTGCCAGAGATGACCTTGTAAGAAGAAGAAAGCTAGGAAGAAATGGGCATTTGCTAACCATGCTCTGGCAGTATGATTTCCATAGGGTAACTGTACGGTGTCGGCAAAATAGGGACAAACACCAAACTTGAGTTCTAAAGGAGCTCCATAAAATTCCACAGGATAGGCTAGAGTATTAACTGCACAAAAGTAAGCCGCAACAAATCCAGCTAAGGCAATACCACCCAAAGAATAAGAAAGAATTGCTTCGCCGGAAAAGATGAGCAGTTTCTTTGCCCAAGAGAAAGGCTCTATGAGAATGTGCCACACACCACCGACAATTAGGAGTAAGCCTACATAAATGTGACCACCGACTAAATCTTCTAAGTTGTCAACAGTCGCAAAGTGAGTTTGATAGCCAAAAATGACAAATGGGTTAAGGGTGGGATCGGTCACTACCCGGACATCATGAATCGTGGCGTCGTATAGTCCACCCCAGAACATAGCTTTTGCCACTAAAAGCAAAGCCGCAGCACCCAAGAAAATTAGGTGGTGTCCTAAGATAAAGCTGAGTTTCTTTGGGTCATCCCATTCAAAGTGAAATTTACGGGCGCGTCCAGTTGCGTTTTTCAAGTTCTCAGGCCCTTTGAAGGTATGGAATAAGGCACCTGCACCCAAAACAGCAGACGAAATTAGATGTAACGCCCCAATCACAAAATAGGGATAAGTATCAATGATCTGACCGCCTGCTCCCACACCAATACCCAAAGTGGCTAAGTGGGGTAACAAAATTAGCCCCTGCTCTCCCATTGGTATGTTGGGGTTATATCGAGAAATTTCAAACCAAGTAAAAGCCCCTGCCCACAAAGCTGTCAGCGCTGCTTGCGCCACATGAGCACCAATAAATAAGCCAGAAAGGTTAGCGAAGCGGGCGTTACCAGCCCACCAATCATATTTGATGTTGGAATTACCGTAGGTTTGCATTGCCTAGCTGTTTACTCCTTATTGCTATTCATAATCAAGAGATTGCTTCAGTTTTTGCAAAAAATACTTGCTTGTAAACTTGTAAACAAGATCTACAAGCAAGCTCTTTACTTGGATGTTGCTAAGAAACACTGTCAGAGGAAAGACTCGCCTATGGCTATTTTTCGGTTTTAGGAAACCATAAATAACCTATAAACGAATATTCATAGATGAAGTTGCACCCTGAGTCTGTTGAATTTGATAAGCAATACTCTGTAATTTAAAATCAAGTTTATTGAGAATCAGTACTAATAAGCAAGCATATTTACAAAACGTAATATTTTCTAGGCAACTTGGCGTGCGATCGCACTTGCAGTACTTGCGATTCAGCCTGATGGTAAATTTGTATGTATCAGTTGAAAGGGGATAGAGGATAAGTGATATGGGATAGCAGGAGTAAGCCAATTTTCGCCATTGAATGCTGCGTTTGAAACTTTATCTAATCCCTATTAGGGATTGAAACACCTTATAGCCTGCTATAATATCTCCTACTTTAGGACTTTTGAAACTTTATCTAATCCCTATTAGGGATTGAAACTTCGGGACGAAGAAGCCAATAATTGTTGTTTTTAATTGCATCTGCAAGTCTCATAATCTTTGTTTAGTACAGACTTGCAGACTTTTTTAGCCTATTTTCTCGCATGTAGCGATCGCTTAAGTAAGTGCCATTCCATCATATAAAGGTAGTAGTGTACATAATTACTACAGCTACTTTTTGTTTACACGTACAGAAATAGCCGTATCAGGATTATCGCTAAATACACCATCAATTCCTAAATTAAAAAACAATTCATACTCCCCTTGAGGGTTTCCTTGCAAGTCCGGTGGCAAAAAGAAATCTTCATTTCGTAAAGTCCAAACATGAACCAATAAATTAGCCTTATGAGCATTGCTGATTAAAGATGTCGGCGACAGCAATTTACCCTCACTATCTTTAGGTAAAAGCAGGTTTTTATGAATACCGATCGCTTGAGCATATCTAGAAATTTCCCTTAACCCTTCCGCAGTTGCTAAATCCACATAAGTACGCTCATCACCACTTACCACAAAATCATAAGGTTTGCCGCTGACATTGAGCAGTTGCACTAGAGGTAAATCAGTTTTTATAGACAATTCTTGCAAATTACTAACTTCAAAAGACTGGATAAAAACAGGTGCATTACTTCCCTCGTAACCATTCGCTTGCAAATTTACAACTAGAGTTTCTTCCAATGGTAATCCAATAGATTGAAAATAAGTTGGGTGCTTTGTTTCCGGATAAATACCAATAGTGCGTCCCGTTTCTACACTTTTGTGCTTGACTAAATCGATAACTTCCTGCAAAGTTGGAATTTCCCAGAGTCCATCATAGGCTGTATTTTGAGGGCGCAGTTGAGGAATTCGTTCTTTAGCTCGCAAAGTCTTAATTTCTGCTAGAGTAAAATCTTCGGTAAACCAGCCATTTTTTGCCTCTCCATCAACTACTTTGATAGTTTTACGATTAGCAAACTCTGGGCGAATAGCAACGTCTGTTGTTGCAGAAATTTCGTTTTCGTGGCGAGCAATTAAAATACCATCTTTTGTGATAACTAAGTCTGGTTCAATAAAATCAGCCTCCATATCAATGGCTAATTCATAAGCAGCTAATGTATGTTCTGGTCGATAGCCACTTGCGCCTCTGTGTGCAATTATAATTGGGGGTTTTTGCGTCAAAATTGTAAGCATTAAAAATTAAGGAAAATGGTAAAGGGCAAAAGGAAAAGCTTAAAGAGATATTTTTCTTTAAGTACTCTCTAGGATACTAAAGCTGAAAAATCAACAGACAATTTATCTGTATACACTGCGGGAAGCCGCCATGACAGGTGTCTATATCTTTGGTTTAAAAAATATTTTCTGAAGTAGAGGATTGAGTTCGTTAAATTTGATTAAGCTATATAGCTGGAACTAGGGAGTCAGGAAGGGGAAAGGGCGAAAGGGTAAAGGTGAAAGGAAAAAATAATTCCTTGAACTCTTGCCCTTTTCCCGACTTCTGCAATAAGTCTATTCTTTGGGCGAAAAAGGAGATACATTTGGTGGAACCGATAAAATCGGAAGTAAAACAGCGAGTTCTGGAACTGCGACAATTACTACAACAGGCTAGTTATGCTTATTACGTCCTCGATTCTCCAATGATGGAAGATGCAGTTTACGATCAGCTGTATCGAGAATTGCAAGACTTGGAAACCCAGTATCCAGAATTGGTAACACCGGATAGCCCTACTCAGCGGGTGGGTGAAAAGCCTGCAACACAGTTTACTTCGGTGCGCCACAATATCCCACTGTATAGTTTAGAAAATGCGTTTAACATAGACGAATTGCAGGCTTGGGATCAGCGCTGGCGGCGACAACTATCCCCACAAACAGAAGTAGAGTATGTCTGCGAATTAAAAATTGATGGAAATGCTTTGGCTTTAACTTACGAAAATGGTGTTCTCACCCGAGGTGCTACTAGGGGTGATGGCGTGATAGGTGAAGACATCACCCAAAATGTGAGGACAATTCGTTCAATCCCCTTGCGTTTGAATGTAGAGACGTTGCATGCAACGTCTCTAGCAGAAAGGGTGGAGGTGCGAGGCGAGGCATTTTTACCTCTAGATGTGTTTAAGCAAATGAATGAAGAAAGGCAAAAAGCGGGCGAGTCGTTATTTGCCAATCCTCGCAACGCCGCAGCTGGTACACTCAGACAGCTAGACTCTCGAATTGTGGCGCGAAGGAGACTAGATTTTTTTGCCTATACGCTGTACATTCCCGGTATGGACGATGCGAGTATCGCCAATACCCAGTGGGAAGCCCTGGAATTACTACAGAAGTTGGGTTTTCGCGTTAATCCCAACAAGCGTCTGTGTGCTTCTTTACAGGAAGTGGCTGAATATTATCAGCATTGGGATACGGAACGGCTGAATTTACCCTATATGACTGATGGGGTAGTGGTGAAGCTAAATTCCTTTAAACTGCAAGAACAGCTGGGATTTACACAAAAGTTTCCCCGTTGGGCAGTAGCCCTCAAGTATGCGGCAGAAGAAGCACCCACTCGTGTAGAAAATATCGCGGTGAATGTGGGACGAACAGGGGCGCTGACTCCCTTAGCAGAAATGCGCCCCGTCCAACTAGCAGGAACTACAGTTTCCCGCGCTACTTTACACAACGCCGATCGCATTGCTCAATTAGATATCCGCATCGGCGATACTGTGATTGTCCGCAAAGCTGGGGAAATTATCCCGGAAGTCGTGCGCGTCCTCAAAGAACTGCGTCCCCCAGATACACAACCCTTTGTTATGCCCACTCACTGCCCGGTATGTAAAAGTGCTGTAGTACGGGAAATGGGTGAAGCGGTGACTCGCTGCGTCAATGCTTCCTGTCCGGCTATTCTCAAGGGGGCGATCGAACATTGGGTAAGCCGTGATGCCTTAGATATTCGCGGTATTGGCGAAAAACTCGTGCATCAACTCGTAGATAAACAGTTAGTGCATTCTGTTGCCGATTTATATGACTTGACAGCCGACAAGTTGTGTGAATTGGAACGCATGGGGAAAAAGTCGGCTGAGAAATTAGTGGATGCGATCGCCCAATCAAAAAATCAACCTTGGTCAAGGGTATTGTATGGTTTGGGCATTCGTCACGTTGGTAGTGTCAATGCCCAATTGCTAACAGAAAAGTTTAAGAACGTCGAACAGTTGGCAGCAGCACGAGTTTCAGACATTGAAGGTATTTACGGTATCGGTGCGGAAATTGCTGAGTCTGTGTACCAGTGGTTTCGCATTAGCGCCAATCAAGCTTTGATTGAACGCTTGCAAGCAGCTGGGTTGCAACTTGCCTCTACAGAGGAAACGCCAGTAGTAAGCGATCGCAATCAAAAATTGGCGGGTAAGACCTTTGTGATTACTGGTACATTACCAACCTTGAAACGGGATGAAGCAAAGGCATTAATTAAAAAAGCTGGTGGAAAAATTACTGATTCTGTAAGTAAAAAAACAGACTATTTAGTTGTGGGAGAAGATGCAGGCTCTAAGTTGGAGAAAGCGCAATCATTGGGAATTATGCAGTTGAGTGAGACGCAGTTATTGGAGATTTTGCAAGGGTAATACCAAATCTTTTTTACAACCTTCCTGTATAGCCCGCCTCGCGGGCTTTGTTTTTTAGCTTTCGCAAAAAGCAAGCCTCCCAAACGCGCAATCTGATCCTGAAGGCATTAGCAGAACAATTAGTTATTGACGGTTCCCAGGATTTTGCGATCGCCGATGCAGCTCAACGTGCTGGAGTATCTCCCCGCACGATTTATCGTTATTTTCCCAATAGAGATGCACTGTTGGAAGCTTTGGGGCTATGGGTAGACGAACAATTGGGAGATCCTCCTTACCCCAGTTCTCCGGCTGATATTGCGGATATGGTAGAACAAGTCTTCCCTAAGTTTGATGAACAGGCTATGCTAGTGCAGGCTTTGCTGTTATCAGAATTGGGCAAGTCAGTGCGAGCGCGACTACGCATCAAACGGCGAGAGTCTGTGGCGCGATCGCTACAGCCAGTTGTTGAACACTTGGATGCAGCCCAAGCAAAAGCAATATGTGCTGTTATCCAACACCTGGCAAGTGCAGAAATGTGGAACGTGATGAAAGATGAATATGGGCTAGATGGTCAAGAATCAGCTAAGGCAGTTGCTTGGGTTGTCCGCACACTGATAGCAGAGTTACAAACCTAGAAAAATTTAGCTTCCTCCATTCGGATGAACCTATGGGGTGATGCACCGATGTTACCGCTTCTTGTAGTATAGTTGTAGTTTATTGATGTTAGGCGGTAGGTGCTATGACACCTGAATATGAATACAGTAGGCTTGCTAATGCAGAAGATATAAAACGATTAGGGGAAATCCTCAACCAGTGTTTTGTTGGTACACCCGGAGACGAGGAAATCTACATCAACTGTATTGGTGTAGAAAATTTCCGTATCCTCCATCAATTATCAGATTGGTTCAAAAAACCAACCCGAAGGTTATATTATCTTCAGTTTTTTTGTGGGGAATTCTACCGATTGCCTTATCAGTAACATTACAAGAAGTAGATGTATACACTGTAACTTGGTTTCGTTTTTTGATTTCGTTTGTTTTGCTAGCAATTTATTTAGGCACCCAAGGGAAATTACCGACACTAAGACAGTTGCATTCTACCTCTTGGAAATTATTAGCGATCGCCACAATTTTCTTAGCTAGTAATTACATTCTTTACCTCCTCAGTTGGAATTATATCAGTAATAGTACCGAACTTAATATCACCAGAAAAAATCAATTTCATAGGAATTTTGGGGGCAATTTTAGTTGCAACTGGTTCGGTGGCGATCGCCTTGGGTAAACACTAGTAAAAAAATAATTTTTTAAGTAATTTTACTGCTGATTTAATCAAGTTAATAGCACTCTAATATTAGTATTAAAAATACGGAAGCGTATGTTTTTTTTATCTGTTATGATGTCATGGTTAGCACAAGCTAATTGATTGATTGGCAACCAGATAAGTAATTCATCTTACCTGGTAGAATCTGTTGAGATTCAATTTTGAATTTCTGGGCAAGAGAAAAAATCCAAAAAATACAATACATTTGAGGCGCATCACACGAACCAAATCTAGGGTGTAGGAGTAACTACCACAGCACACGCCTTTTCAACAACATCACTGTGTATAGTTGAACGATGAACAGCTTGTTTGGTAAGTGGGCTAGCACCCTGAGAAAAAATTGGCTGTTGCTGCTTCTCTCAACGGTGCTACCAACATTTGGGTTGAGCTATTCTGCCCTTACAGCACAGCGTATCTATGCGTCTTATTCAACCTTAGAACGTTCTGTTTCCGTTACAGCTTTAGAAAACTTCGCCAAAAACGGTGTAGTTGATGAAGAATTGGCGGTTTACACACAATTTTTGAAACCAGGACAGCTTCAGGAGTTGCGACGGACACTACTCAGTCCGATTAAAGTTGATCCGGTAGCAGTTTCACAATTCCTCTACACCCCGCAAGGAGAATTTCTGCTGCGGCGCTTGACAGAAGTGATTAGGACTGAATCTCGCCAACCAGAAGCAGGATTTCATGCTTTGCGAGCGGCTTTGATTCTAGCAGCAAAGGAGCCAGAAGGCTTAACCCTATTGAATTTAGTGCGTAAATATCCCAACTCCAGCATTCACATTGATTTGACACGTACTTTAGGAATAGCAGCCGAACTGCAAAAAATGGTCAATGAAACCAACCGTGCTGTCGCAGCAGTTTTCCAAAAGTCAATAACAGAAACCGCTACTATTCCAGCATCATTGAATCTTTCTCAATTGCCAGATTTACGGCGTCAAGGAAGATTTGTAGCAAAAAAAATGCAGTTGAAGTATTTTGACGGCGCACCGGGACGGGGACGACTTTTATTGACTGATATTTACCTGCCTAACACCCGTACTAAAGTACCTGTAATCGTGATTTCTCATGGATTAGGTACAGACAGCAGTAACTTTCAATACTTAGCCAATTATCTAGCTTCCTACGGTTTGGCTGTCGTCGTTCCTAACCATCCGGGTAGCGATAGTAAACAATTGCGATCGCTATTAAATGGCAGTGCTAGTGAGATAGCACAACCGGAAGAATTTTACAACCGACCTTTGGATGTAAAATACATACTAAATCAGCTAGAGGCTGATTCACGACTCAAAAATCGACTAAATTTACAACAAGTAGGAGTATTTGGTCAATCATTAGGTGGTTACACAGCTTTAGCCTTAGCTGGTGCAAAAATTAACTTTGAGCAACTAAATAAAGACTGTAATCAACAGGCGCTTAAACAAAACTGGAATATGTCTTTGTTACTTCAGTGTCGCGCGGTGGATTTGTATGGCAAGGATTATAACTTGCGGGATGAGCGAGTCAAAGCTGTAATAGCAGTTAACCCAATTACTAGTAGCATCTTTGGAGAAACAGGCTTAAGCAAGATCAAAACTCCAGTCATGATTGTCGCCGGCACTGATGATACGATCGCACCAGCTTTATACGAACAAATTCAGCCTTTCTCCTGGATTAATAATTCACAAAAGTATCTTGTTCTGATGGCTGGGGGAACACACTTTTCTGTCATTGGCGAGACTAAAAATAGACAGAATCAAGTGGCATTACCTTCAGATTTAGTCGGGGATAATCCAACCCTGGCGCGTCGTTATATAAATACTTTGAGCTTGCCTTTCCTTGCAACTTATGTAGGGAGGATGTCAAAATATTCTCCCTACCTGAACGCCGCCTATGCTAGATCTATTTCTAGTCAGACTATGGGTTTGAGTCTCATCCAGTCTTTAACTCCAACTGAATTAGCACGAGCCACAGCAAAGTGATTATTTATGTTATTGTCACCTTTGTGTCTTAGTGTCTCTGTGGTTTAAGAAAGATTTTTTCACCACCAAGGCACAAAGCCACCAAGCAACATCTAGTTTCATAATTCATAATTCATAATTCATAATTCATTGTGTTTGGTTTCCTCAACCTCAACAAACCATTTGGCTGGACTTCCCACGACTGTGTAGCGAAGACACGAAAGGTTTTGCGCCTTAAGCGGGTAGGACACGCTGGCACTTTAGATCCAGCCGCTACGGGAGTGTTACCAATTGCACTTGGTAAAGCAACTCGTCTTTTACAGTATCTTCCTGGAGAAAAGGCATATAAAGCAACAATTCGTTTGGGTGTACGTACTACAACCGATGATTTGCAAGGGGAAATCATCACGCAACAGCCAGTGACAGGATTAACTTTAGAAACAGTAAAAACCGCGCTGCAAAAATTTGAGGGCAAAATAGAGCAAATTCCACCGAGTTACAGTGCCATTCAAGTGCAAGGAAAGCGCCTATACGATTTAGCACGTAAAGGCGAAATAGTGGAAGCGCCTGTGCGAACGGTAGAAGTATTCAAGATGGAAATTTTAGATTGGCGAGAGGGGGAATTTCCCGAAGTGGATGTATTTATAGCCTGTGGTGCGGGAACATATATAAGAGCGATCGCTCGTGATTTGGGTACTGTCTTAGAAACTGGTGGTACTCTCGCCGCTTTGCAACGCACCGCGAGTAGTGGGTTTAAGTTAGCAGATAGCCTCACTTTTGCTGACTTAGAAGCACAACTGCAAGCTGGAACTTTTCAACCCCTTCCCCCCGATGCAGCTTTACAGCATTTGCCATTTGTTAGCTTATCAGCAACAGCTGCTCAAAAATGGTGTCAAGGTCAGCGAATTACTAAGCAAGATAATTCTTCTGCGGAGATTTTACGAGTTTACGCTGAAGACGAGCGCTTTTTGGGTATCGGAAAATCAAATGGTGATGTGTTAATTCCTACACTCGTTTTAATATAATGTGCCTCTAAGTTGCGTATTTACTGTCAGGGTTGTTCTTTGGTTAGTAGTTAGTGGTTGTAGAGACGTGCCATGGCACGTCTCTACATTGGTTAGTAGTTAGTAGTTAGCAACCAACAAATGACTAATGACTAATGACTAATGACACTCTTAAAAAAAAGTCGAAACATCTCGCAGAACCTCTGGAATTTCTCCAGATGCGGGAAACTCTAGTACAGTTTCCCGAAAACCCAAATAACCAGACTCAGCAAACGACAATAGCAAAGGCACTTTTTCACTTTTTATCACTGATCGTAGAAATACTCAGTGATATTTTTATGGTTATCGCAATTAGCTGTCAAAAGACAAGCTGTCATACTTTTGCATTAGTTGGGGATTGGGGATTGGGGATTGGGAATAGGTGAAAATTATGAATGATGAATACTGAATGCTAAAAATTTCATAATCCATAATTCATAATTCATAATTTTTATACCCCATGCCCTAATCCCCAGTCCCCTTGAACTCAATTAGGCAATTACAACTTTTGGTGGTATTTGTTTTTGCACGGTCTTGATTAAATATAGTGTCTTTTCGTATGCCAGCTTCTCTCCTTTGTGTCCAAAGTAAGCAGCGGCTTTTTGCAAGTCTGCGATCGCAGTTTGTTCGTAACCAAGACGATGGAAGGCTATCCCCCGGTTAATATAAGCATTGCCATTGCTGGGATCAAGTCGGATTACTTCAGTGAAATTACGCACTGCACTTAGGTAATTATTGCTTTTGGCACAAGCACAACCTTGGTTAAAGTAAGCTCTGTAGTTGCTGGCATTCAGGCGAATCGCCATATTAAAGTCGAGCATAGCAGCTTGCAGGTCTGCCAATTCAAAACGCGCTAACCCTCGATCATTGTAGATGTCGGCAAGCAGAGGGCCAGAGATTTCGGGAATTTGGCTCAAGGCAATATTGTAGTCTGCTATTGCCTGCTGGTATTTTGCTAAAGAGGCGTTTGCGATTCCTCGGTTGTAGTAAGCTCGAAAATCATTAGGTTTGAGTGCGATCGCTTTTTCATCATCAGCGATCGCCGCTTCATAGTATCCTAGTCTATACTGGGCAATTCCACGGTTTAGATAAGCCTCAGCGTTGTTCGGTAAAAAATTGATTGCTTGCGTGCAGTCGGCGATCGCATTTTGATAATCCTGTATATTGATATAGGCAAGGCAGCGATTGCTGTAAGCTGCGGCAAAATCCTTCTTCTCCTCTATTGCCTGTTGGAAATATTTAATAGCTTCCTGATAGTTACCGTATAGTGTATTCTGTACTCCCAATTTAAATAAGTCGTCTGCTGTGACTGGGATGATAGAAGTGGGTAATGAATACGCAGGTGAAGCGAGAAAAAAACAGGTAAGTGCAACAGCAGTAATTAAATTGAGAATGAATTGATAGCAGCAATTCATAATATTTTTCATCGTTTTCTCGCGTGAGACCCCAGGTTCCGCGTAGCGGAACCTGGGGAGGTAAGCGGTCAAATCTGACCCCTCAATGGGGGAAGATTTGACAATCCCTTGTGTGGTGACACCAGTAACCCAGTGCTACGCTTGACCAAACAAGTTTTCTTGGCAGAGAACTGTCCTAATCGTTTCCAGTTGATGTCGCTAACCGAGACTTGACGCTCGGTATCGCCACTAACCCATCCGTAAACAACGCGACCTGCCATTTGGGCTCGGACATAATCACCTTTGCGTAACCCATGACGGGTAGTTGTTCCACCGTATTTACGTCTGACTCCACCAATGGATGGAACCATTAAATGAAGTTGGCGACGGCAGATGGGGGGACGGCGAACTACAGCGAACGTTGCTGGTGTTATTTCAACCGAGCCAATCCAGCTACCACCACAAGCATTGTTTGTCACCCAAGTTCTGTACTGGACAAACTGTGTTGAAGCTAGGACAACTCCATCGACTGCATGAGTCTCTGGAATTGCATCACCTTTTTTAGTTTTTTGCTTTTCCAGCCCCAACCACTGCCTGAGATTAGAGGTTTGCCAGCCTTCTTGAGTAGCGACTGGTAGTAACTTTTTCAGTTGGTCAATTGCCCAGTATTGAGCGACCATAACTGGAGAAAAGCCTTTATCTCCACGAGCCACGACCACTTCCCAAACGGCAGTAGTTAGGGGATAGATTTTGGTGAGTTCTTTGATTACTCGCAGTTCTAGCTGCCTGTTGGCTCGGATGGATGGTGGAACTTTTTTAGAGCGCCGATGATCAAATCGGGCTTGACGATGCGCTCTTTGGCTGTAAGGGACTTTACGGTTAATTCGTCTCCCTCTGCGATCGCGACGCATCATGCGGCGTTGCTCCATTCGCTGTTTGACTGTCTCGAATGGCAACTGCAAGTGAGCCATCCATAGAGTAGTTTTTGCTGATTGAACGCCAATTCCTGTATACTTTTTGCCGGGGTCAACGCCAACACTGATTGGCTGGGCTTTGGTGTCTGATGGTTCAGATACTAATTGAACAGTGAAAATTCCTAAATCGTTATAGGCTACTTTGGCTTTTCCACTTTTTAACCACCGTCTGGCACGACTTGGTTTAGTCGGCATGAGCGGTTTTCCTTCTGGCGATAAAACTGGTACTCGCATGGAGATAATCCTTGAGTAAAGTTTTTAGTCCCTTCGCACACCTCTATCAAGATGATTCCGCCTTTGAGACGAAACAGTGACAAGCTGTTTTGCAGATAACTCAGGCTAGGGAGGTACCTGAGAGTGCGTGCCAGATAGAGGCTCTACATGCTAGTCAACTCTTGCGTTGAAAGCCTTGTCTCTTTCAAGCCCCGTCACGTAGCGTGAGCGAAGTGCGGGGTAGTTGACCCTCTCAACACTCCCGGTTCGCCCATTTTTTAATGATTTAGGAAAAATGGGCAGTCAGAAGTATACCAAACGACATATTCCCAAAAATAAGCAAGTAGGTATATGTTCGGTGTTATGGCTACTGAACCCATAATCACAAACGAACGAGTCGATGATATACCCGTACTTCTAAAAATACGTATGGGCAATGCCCCTGCTAATCTCTCCATCTTGAGAGCGATCGCCATTAATATACTCCGCCGAAATGGTCATACTTCCATCACAACTGCCCAAAGATTTCTCTAAACATGATATTGACAAACTCCTTGCCCTTGTGGAATGAAACAGCCCTGCCCTTGGAAAGGGGGGCTTTTTGTGGATTTTTGACTATGCTGGTAGGCGATACATAATCACCTTAGCTTTGTGAACTTCTTCTACAAACACCAAGTACTCACCATTTGAGCGGCGAAAAGCGCGGACACCATAAGGTATATCAACCCAACCAGTCTCGCCTGCAACTTCGGGGCCTGGTTTTAACTGTTGTACTAGTTTTCCTGTAGTTGTGTCGTAAATGAACACGTTTGCATGCTTACTATCAGCGGCAAAAAGCCTGTTCCCTGCTATATCGATTGCTTTGATGTGCAATTTAGGATTAAGACTGGGGTTATAAGGTAGTACTATTCTTAAGCTGGGATTTCTATTTTTGCCTTTGCTCCAGTTATCATAGCGCACTACTTCTGTACCAGCCAATCCCCAGTCGCCATCAATATTGGGGCGATCGCTAGTATAGCCGCTCAAATACATGACGTCTTGTTCGGGAAAATACTTGATCCTTGTTAAAACTTTAAAAGGTTTGGGCATGGGTATTTTTTCCACGGCTGTGCGACTGTACCGAGGACAGCCATGAGCATTCAGTCCTTGGAAGCGATAATGTTTGATGTAGCCAGCTTCTGCTGCTTGCCAAACATCTCCTTTGCTATCAATTTCCCAACCCCAAACAGTATCATCCTTTTCACCTGTAGCTTGATATTCTTTTGCTTGAGGAGAACCATCACCGTTGACATCTACCCATATCCAACTGCCTTTAGTCGGTTCATCAGCTAGCCATTTTTCTTTGCCCTTGCCAAAGATACCGCACGGAACTGCTATCTCTCCATCAAAACGATAGGTTAACAAGCGTTCTGACATCATTTCTGAGGAGATATACATCAAACGCTTTCCCTGTATGCGACGAACGAAAGGAGCTGTTGGCATAGTGTGCAGTCGCCCATCACTAGGGTAGCGGAATTTATCTAAGGTGTATCCTTTATATTGCCATTCCTTACCGCTACCTTTGCTGTAGTCCATGACAAAGTGTTCGTCTTTTGTGAAGACGTCTACCCCATCAGTACTAGGATCGGCATCGGCGTTATCTACAAATTGCAAACCCAGCAACTGCCATTGTAATTGTCCCGATGGAGAAAACTTCCGCAAGTCTACACCTGAACGGTTAAACCCATCATTGCTAATGTAGATATTTCCAGCCGCATCTGTACCTATTCCGCTCAAACCGTAAAATTTCAAAGCCCCGATTTCGCCCGGTTTATCGGCATAAATCCCGCCTTTGGTTCCGAATGTGCCGACTTGCTTTGGTTTACTCTTAATATCATAAATCAGCACTTGTTGACGCGGCCCGTTATCTGCTACTAACAGCCTGCCTTGATTATCGACTGCGATCGCTGTTGGTTCACCAATATCTGCGATCGCACCAGGCAATTGCTTTCCTGTTGGTGAATAATGCACAATCTTGGCTGGAGCCTTACCGTTTTTATTTTGGATAATCCACAGATTCTTTTGTTTGTCAATAGCTATATTGCCCGGATTGGAAACGGCAAATTTGCGTAATTCCTTCATTGTGGCGGTATCGTAGACGCGAACTTGCCCAGCTGCTTTGTCACTTACATACAGCCGTCCATCTGAAACTGCCAACCCAGTTACTTTATCTTTGGTACTGACTATTAACATGCTTTTATCCCAGCCACGCCCACCTGGAAATGGTGCAGGCTTTCCAGACAACTTGTAGCGTCTGACACAATACCAATTCGTGCCTTTGGGGGGGTAATCTTCTCCTGCTTTACCCTCAGGAGATTGCCCCATCGCTACGTACATATATTTTTGATCGACAGCGATCGCAGATCCACCCCCTCTTCCCCATCCATGCAAGTCATCAGCCTTGCCGATCGCATCTCCATCCTTATAAATTCCTACCTCTCGCGCGGCTTCATCCCATGGGCTATTGGTATAGACAGTACCGTCAGGAGCAACATAAATACCACTTACCTGGATCTGCACCCACTTGTCACCACCGCCAAAAGTATTGCCTAACCAAGATGTAGTGTAGGCATTTGTAGTAGATGCTGTTTTAATACTTGTAGCAGGCGCTGTGTCAGTATTTATAGAAGGTGTTGTGTTAGTGTTTATATTAGGCGCTGTAGAGGTATTGCTAGAAGGTGCTGTAGAGGTATTTATAGAAGGTGCTGTGTAGGTGTTGGCAGTAGGTGCTGTAGAGGTATTTGTAGAAGGTGTAACCCTTCCAGTCAAGTAGATTGCAATAACTGTTGCAGTTGTAACTCCAGCAATCAGACCGAGTAAAAACTTGAATATTTTATAATGTTGAAAATTATCTGTCCTGAATAAGTTCTTGATACGCTGATTGAAAATTTGTATTTTTCTGTGTTGCTTTTGGTAGAAGTTGCCAATCTGACGCATTAATCTATTATTCATCTCTAGTTACTGATCAACTATCAATTGGATTTCATTTTTTATTTTCTTTTTTCTCAAAAATATTGAGATTTTTCATCACTTAGTATTTACTAAATTACGCTTAATGTGAATTAGAGGCTGAAACCTTGTATTTTCGGTGTAGAGACGCGAAATTTCGCGTCTCTACAAAGCCCAGAATCCTTGATCTAACATTGGTTTTGATAATTCACATCAGATGTAAATTCTGATAATTTCTTAAATTATTTGCTTGTTAAGCATATAAATATATCTACAATTAGCATTGCACTATGCACTATATGTTATGCAAAAAGTCATACTTTTTGATTATTTGTCATGCTCATACATAAAAATAGCCAAAATTAGAGATAGCAAACTTGCTTTTACAAAAACTTTATAAAAAACACATTATTTGTTTAATTAAACATAGGTAAAAATTCATCAATATTATTTAGAGTTGTAATGCTCTTCAGCTAGTCTTCTATAAAAGAGTAAACTATCATACCCTAAAGTCTGATATTGATTAGGTAAATATGGATAATAATTATTCGGAGAGGCTGTTAGGGACGGATCGAGCTAAGTATCCCATTTTTTAGACTGACAAATATTATGACTAAACCCACCTGTAGTATGGCTAGCGATCAAAAGGATCAACAGCTAACAAACCTCATATTTAATGTTTATTTCCAGTGACTTCAATATCTTTTGGTTAGATAAATTTTAACTGTCAAACCTGTAACCAAAAGCAACTCCTCTTTTTCCCAACTTTTGCAAGCAGGATTTGATTTATAACATCAATAGATCTGTTTACCAATCTATTGATGAATCTTAGGGCTGGAAAATTAAAGTATATTAAATAACTGTAATTGTTTAAGTAATTTCCTTAGGAAAATTTATGTTTAATGGTAAAAGATTTTTCTTGAAAACCTGCTGAGGTCGGAATGAAAAAATTCTGTTAGTGTGTTCAATAAAGGAATAGAAGTATTATAGGTACTCATATTTTGCTATTTTCAAAAAGTAGTCCAAATATAAGTAAAAATGAATACAAATACAATTAGCTTGTCATTAGGAGAGAAGCAGGTGAAATGTCACAAAGAAAACCATAGTTTAACCGCACATATTCTCTGTGTAGGAGTAGGTTGGTTTCCTACGACGCCTGGAGGGCTGGAACGATATATCTACGAACTGACTCAGAAACTAGCAGCCAATCAAGACCAGATTGAATTATGTGGAGTTGGTTTACCAGAAACTGAACCAAATAAACAGATCAAGTTGACTAACTTGGGTTCACCAGATAGTCCAATCTGGAAACGACTGTGGTCAATTCGCAATAACTTTCAAAAAACCAGAACAGGAAAACCAGATGCAATTAATTTGCATTTTGCATTGTACAGCTTTCCGATATTGGATTTGCTGCCCCAAGGAGTACCCATTACCTTTAATTTTCACGGCCCTTGGGCATCTGAAAGTAAGCAAGAGGCAGTTCATGACCAATTAAGTGTTTTTCTCAAGCATTGGCTAATAGAAAAAAGAACTTACAATCGCTGCGATCGCTTTATAGTTCTTAGCAAAGCATTTGGTCACATCTTGCACGAACAGTATCAAATTCCTTGGCAAAAAATTCACATCATTCCTGGTGGAGTTGATACTCATCGGTTTCAACCCGACTTATTACCTACTGAGGCTCGTGCCAAACTCGGCTGGCCGCAAGATAGAGCAATTATATTTACAACCCGCCGCTTAGTACATCGAGTTGGAATTGATAAATTGTTGCAAGCCCTAGCAGCAATCAAACCAAGAATTCCTGATTTTTGGTTGGCGATCGCCGGTAGAGGTCATCTGCAAACAGCACTTCAACAACAAGCAACCGAATTGGGACTCAACGACCACGTTAAATTTTTAGGATTTTTACCCGATGAGCAATTGCCCATAGCCTACCAAGCCGCTGATATAAGTGTCATGCCCAGTCAGTCTTTTGAAGGGTTTGGATTGGCAGTAGTAGAATCCCTTGCGTGTGGTACTCCCGTCTTGTGTACTCCTGTAGGTGGAATGCCAGAAATTATAGAACCATTTTCACCAGAGTTAATTACTTCTTCTACTGAAGCCTCAGCTATTGCTGAAAAATTAGAACAGGTGTTACTAGGAAAAGTGCCAACGCCTTCACGAGAAGCCTGTCGCCAGTATGTTACTGCTAATTTTGATTGGCATAAAATCGCCCAAGAGGTCAGGAAAGTCATATTAGCGCAAACATAATAGTAGTCTGTAAAAAAAGGGGTGAAGGGGAGATTTCATACTTCTCAGACACAAAATAAGTAATGATTATCAGGGATGTAATTACTTATGAAATTAAGCGTAATCATACCATGTTTAAATGCAGCAGACACTATTTCTTTGCAACTAGAAGCGCTAGCAAAGCAGGAATGGTCTGAACCTTGGGAAGTTATTATTGCAGACAACGGATCTTGCGATCAAACAGTAGCGATCGCCCAAAATTACCAAGAACGTTTACCTAAGCTGCAAATTGTTGATGCATCTTCAAAACCGGGAGCTGCACATGCCCGCAATGTTGGTGCAAGTGTTGCCAAAGGAGAAGCCTTGGTATTTTGTGACGCAGATGATGAAGTTGCCCCTGGCTGGGTAGCAGCGATGGGTGAGGCACTCTCTAAGTACGACCTCGTTGGAGGTCGAAATGAACATTGGAAACTAAATGAACCTTGGTTAGTGAAAGTTTACGGTTGTGAAGAAGGTGATGGAATATTTATGAATCACCCATATCTGCCCTTACAAAGTGGCTGTAACCTTGGGGTCAAGCGTTCACTACATGAAGCTATTGGTGGTTTCGATGAAAATATTTTTATACTCGACGATGTTGACTACTCTTGGAGACTTCAACAGGCAGGGATAAAACCGCATGAAGTCAAAGATGCACTAGTTCACTATCGATTTCGCAACAGCATAATTGGTATATGCCGTCGTGCTTGGGATATGGGTAGTCAGGAAGCTTTGTTGTATAAAAAGCATCGATCTATGGGGATGCCTCAACTGATGTCATGGAAGAGTTTTGTCAGAACAGCGGTAATGTTTCCTTTGCGCTTCTTGCTGCTAAAAGTCCGTAACAAAGTAAGCTTAACTCAGTGTTTAATGGATTTGGCGTGGCGTGGAGGTCAATTGCGGGGTTGTATCAAGTATGGGTATCTACCCTTTTAATGCTGGAAAGGTGAAAGAGTTAAATTATGAAAATTCTATTTTTAGACCAAAGTGGTAAACCAGGAGGTGCAGAACTGTGCCTAATAGACATCGCCAAACCTTATCAAAATAACTGCTTAGTTGGTTTATTTGCTGATGGTTCTTTCAAAAGCTTATTAGCAGAAAATCACATCCCGGTTCAAGTTCTGACAACTCAAAACATACAAGTTCGCAAAGACAGTTCTCTAGCACAAGGGCTAGGAAGCCTTGGGCAGCTTGTACCATTGATTGCAAAAGTAGTGCAAACAGTTCGTGCCTACGATCTAATTTATGCCAATACTCAAAAAGCATTGGTGGTTGGAGCGATCGCAAGTTTTTTGAGCCGTCGTCCTTTGGTTTATCATTTACACGATATTCTTTCTCCTGAGCATTTCAGCAAAATCAACCGTCGCATTGCTGTCACTGCTGCAAATCGTGCCTCATTAGTAATTGCCAACTCCCAAGCAAGTAAAACAGCATTTATAGAAGCGGGAGGACGTGCAGATATCAGCGAAGTTGTCTACAACGGTTTTGATCCCCAAAATTATCAAATAGATGAGTTGGTTGTTAACCAAACTAGGCAACAACTGGGACTAGAAGGAAAATTTGTCATTGGACACTTTAGCCGTCTTGCACCTTGGAAAGGGCAACATATATTAATTGAAGCGCTTGTACAATGTCCTCAAGAAGTGACCGTAATTTTAGTTGGTGATGCATTGTTTGGCGAACAAGAATATGTGCAAAAGTTGCATCAACAAATTACTACACTGGGACTAGAAAACCAAGTCAAATTTTTAGGATTTCGTTCAGATATTCCCCAATTAATGTCAGCTTGTGACTTAATAGCGCATACCTCCACAGCTGCTGAACCTTTTGGAAGGGTGATTGTAGAAGCAATGCTATGTGGAAAACCTGTAGTCGCAGCAAAAGCAGGCGGTGCAGTGGAATTAGTAGAGCATGGTATTAATGGCTTTTTAGTCACACCAGGCAAACCCCAAGAACTCGCACAAGTGATTAATGATTGTCTTCACGATTCAGAGAATACAGTAACTATCGCTAATCATGCGCGTATTACCGCCAGTCAGCGTTTTGACGTGACAAATATTAATCAGCAAATTGCTCAATTATTAACAAAGTTATAAAGCAATACAGTTCAGTTAAGATCAGATCCCCCCTAGCCCCCTTTTTAAGCAGGGCTGTTTCATTCTAAAAAGAAAAATCTAAATCCCTAAGAAACTTTTTGATAGCGTAATTTATTATACCAAAATATTTGAAACATCTGGTTAATTATTCTGGATTCACGGTTGTACTGAGCACAACTACAGCAAAATTTGTACGCGATCGCCCAATGTTTATTAACTTGATAATTGCCTGACAATTGATAATTTATTACTTTTATTTACATCTTGACACCAATTGCAATACCCCTAAAGATAGAGTCTCCAAACCCTCGTTACCAGGTTCAACCTGGTAACGAGAATTAGAGCCTGTGACTCTGATTGGAAATGGTGCAAAATATCATACTGACTTGATAATTGCTTGATAACTTTGATAATTTGTAGCTTTGGTTATAAGATATTGTTCTTGTATATTTTCCGCTTGTATTCAAGAACTGACTTTAGTTTAAAATTCAAAATTACAGGGGTGCCAAATGATCGAAATTAAGGGTGCCAACTTATTTCAAATCACAGTAAAGTCGGTAAGAAAACCTATTTTCTGCCAGGGCTGATAAAAATCCCTATTTGTCAACTTGGGGCATTGACCATAGAGCATGGGAAAAAACCAATACCCTATGTTTTATTTTCTATACCCATAAAATACTCGGTGTTTCAGCCAAGAAATAAGCTTAATTACAACCCCAAATTTTCACCAATGTTGACTCCTTCATCTGTGAGATCGATAAATCTCCCAATCGCGACTTACAAAGTAGAAAATAGCTATGAACTAGCAAAGCATATTCAGATTTGTAGTAGAGATAAAATTTCAGGTCGTCTGGATTTAAGTGTTCCAGGCAACCGAGGAGTGATGTGGAGTTTGTTTTTTCGACAGGGTTGCTTAACTTGGGGTGCTGGTGAGTTGCATCCGCTCCGTCGTTGGAATCGACAGTTGTATCAACACTCTCCACAATTGGCGGCTGACTCTTTTCAGCAGAAAACAGAGCGTCCTCCGAATTGGGATTACGGTTCTCTGTTAAATCAGGTCAAACAGGGGAAAATGCAGCAAGCAAAGCTGGCAGCGATCGTGGGAGGAAACATTTTAGAACTGCTGTTTGATATTATCCAGTCAGTACACCTACCCCGCCAGCATTCAGAACTGCAACTGACTTACAGTAAGTTTCCTCAAGACCTGATTGACTCGACGTTGGTTTCGCTCCAGATCGATCAGGCTTGGCAGCAAGCAGAGAAAGCTTGGGTAGTCTGGCAACAAGCTGGTTTAGCTGGCTTTTCCCCTAATCTGGCTCCCGTGATTTGGGACAATGAAGGACTGCGACAGCAGACTTCACAGCTTGCTTACCAAAATCTCACCGCTATGGCAAACGGCAGTTGGACTTTGAGGGATTTAGCAGTCAAATTGAGACAACCCCTAGTGGCCTTGACGCAATCGATTATGCCTTATGTCAACCAAGGGATGATGGGACTAACCCACGTTGGAGACATTAGCTTTTACGTCAAGCCTGTTACCGGTTCCCTAATTGCCTACATTGAAGATAGTAGATTCGATAGCGAGACGATGGGGCGCATTCTCGCTCCGGCTGGCTATCGGTTTATCAATATTCGGGACTCTATACAAGCACTGCCGATGCTGCTAGAGTACAAACCTGACCTGATATTTTTGGATTTGCTCATGCCAGTGGCAAACGGGTATGAAGTGTGTGCCCAGATTCGCCGGATTTCGGCGTTCAAAAACACCCCAGTGATTATTATTACTAGTAATGACGGCATTGTCGATCGCGTGCGGGCAAAGATTGTCGGTTCTTCAGGCTTTTTAGCAAAGCCGATTGAACAGCAAAAAGTACTATCTGTTTTGCAGCAATATCTATCAGTTTCGCCCCTATCCGCTTAACAGGGGTAGAAAATTCCAGCTTATTGGTTTGGAGCCGAGGAGTATGGATTTGCAGAACGTTTTACCACAAGAACATGGCTATGACCACGATCCTTTTAGTTGAAGATAGTTTGACAGAAACTGAGGTGCTAACCTACTACCTCAGGCAAGCGGGTCTGTCAGTGGTTAGCGCCACTAATTGTGAAGAGGCTCGGATAAAACTCAGCCAGCAGAAACCGGATCTGGTGATTCTCGATGTGATCCTACCGGGGCAAAGCGGCTTTGAACTCTGCCGTGAACTCAAAACCCATGCCAGTACTTCGCAAATCCCGGTCGTGATTTGTTCCACGAAAGGAACCGAGGTTGACAAATTGTGGGGTGCTATGCTAGGGGCTGATGCTTATCTCCCCAAACCAGTAGACCAGAAAGAATTGACAAACACGGTCTTGCGATTAACGGCTGTATAGGAACCCATGTCTATGATGCAATCACGCAATTCACAGCTAATAGCAACTAGCAGCCTTGACACGCTGATATTAGACCCACTTCCTCCAGAAACTAGAGCGCGCCTGCTTCGCTTTCCTTTAGGTGTACAGGACAGTATGCTGCTGCCTCTAGAGCAAATCGCAGAAATTCTCAAAATAGATGTGGTAGAAATTCTGCCAGTTCCGGAAATGCCTAATTGCGTTCTGGGAATTTGCAACTGGCGAGGAGAAATGCTTTGGCTCGTAGATTTCAACAGCTTTGTTGGTTATCCGTCCCTATTTCAATTGGAGCCAACCTCAACCTCGATCGCAGTCATAGTAGTTCAAATTCATAACCAGTCGCTAGGACTCGGAGTTCAGCAAGTCAACGACATTGAGTTGCACGATTTACAGCAACTCCAAAGCGTGCCTGTTGGTTTATTTCCGCCCGATCTCCTGCCACTGATTCGAGGGACTCTACCTGGGTGCAGCGATGCTGTCTTAGACCTCCAAGACATTATTCATTGCCCTCTCTGGCAAAAACATCAGCAAGGAGAGCCTTAAATGTCTCCATTCGTGCGATTCATGAGGCAATTCATCACAGGTGATAGCCAACAAGACCAAACGATTACAGATCGGCTAGAAGGTTCGACTCCAGAGGTAGATCTTCCCAGTTTTTCTCAACCAGATGATGACGGAAATAAAGATACAACTATGCAAAAACTAGGGCGACCTGAACCAAGCTCCAACCCTACTGTTATTGGTAACTCATCATTTAGAAATGACAACAGTACTGAAGTAGTTGTTGAGAGTGAGTCTTATGCCAGTCAGGATTGGTTATTTGCCATTGCTAAACAAATGCACCAGGCACAAACCATTGATGCTCTGTTTGAAACCACAGTCGCTAAAGTTCAGCAAAACTTACGAGCCGAGCGAGTGCTGATCTACCGCGTTCAAAGTGAAAATCAGGGCGTCGTGCTGGCTGAGTCGCTGGTAAGCGGGTACACGCCCAGCTTGAAAGAATCCCTACCCGCGATCGCCTTCGGAGCCAAAAAGCCAGAGAACTACCAGCAGCAGCCATGCGTAGGCTTTGATAATGCTACCAATGCAGGCTTGAGTTATTACCAATGCCAAATACTGGAGCGGTTTCAGGTTCAAGCTAGCTTGAGCTTGCCGATTTTCCTCAGAGATAAATTGTTTGGCTTGTTGGTTGTACAGCAATGTTCTCGTCCCCGACAATGGCAAGAAAATGAAATCGCCCTACTCCATCAGGTTGTGACTGAACTGAGGCTCAGCTTGCAGTCATTGCTTTTTCGCAACGAACAGCAAGCGTTAGCCCGTGTGAGCGATAAGATCCGCCAAACATCGGATCTTGAGACTATTTTCCAGACTGCAACCCGAGAGGTTCAGAAACTGCTAAACGTAGAGCGAGTTGCTATTTGCAAGCTTCGCTCAGACTATTTTGGTGACTTTATCTTTGAGTCTAAGGCAGGGGATTTATCCCCAATGGTCGGTAGTACTTGGGAAGATAATTGTATTAAAGAACATCAGGGCGTTCGGTTCCGCGATCGTGAACCCTATTTTGTAGATAATATTTACAAGGCTGGTTTAAGCGATTGCCATGTAGAACTTTTGGAGAAATTCGAGATCAAAGCTTGTGCGATCGCTCCCATTTTTCAAGGGCAGGAACTTTGGGGCTTACTGTGTGTATATCAACACAGCAACCCACGCCATTGGGTAGAAGATGAAATCAAGCTCCTGACTCAGTTTAGCAACCAGCTTGGGGTAGCTTTACAGCAAGCACAGTTATTAGAAGAAAAAGCCAAAGCTGTAAAGCACAAGCAGTCGCTCCCCACAATCATCCAAAAGATTAACACTGCCTCATACATTGAGAGAGCTTGCGAAACTGCCGTGCAAGAAGCCCGACAACTCCTCGACGTAGAGCGAGTCGCCATTTACAAGTTTCGCCCAGACTATTTCGGTGACTTTATCTTTGAGTCTGAGTCTGGGGGATGGCCAAAACTGGTTGGCAGCGCTTGGGAAGACACCTATATAAAAGAACACCAGGGGGGCAGGTTTCGCAACGATGAACCCTACATCATTAATAACGTCTACACGGCTGGTCTAACTGATTGCCATTTAGCGTCCTTGGAGTACTTTGGTATCAAATCTTGCCTAGTTGTTGCCATTAAGCAAGGAAATCAGCTTTGGGGTTTATTGAGTGCATTTCAACACAGCGGCCCCAAGCATTGGCTGGAGATTGATGTCAACTTGTTGACTGGCATTGCTCTGCAACTGGGGAGAACTCTGCAAGAGAGAGAGTACGTCTCGCGCCTAGAGACACAAGCCACTGAGATGGCTAAAGCAGCTCAAGTAGACCATGCAGTTGCCCAGATCGTTCCTAAGATCCTCCAATCTCAAGACTTAGACACCATTTTTCGCACTACCAGCCAAGCGGTTCGGCTATTGCTGAAGTGCGATCGCGTGGCAATTTGTCGCTGCAATGCTGATGGGAGTAGCGATCTCGTGACTGAGTCAGCAATCAAAAGCTTGGATGCTTGGCAGCAAAAGTATCTGAAAGCAATCTTCCCAAATACCGAGGATGTGTATCGCCAGCGTGAAAGCTTAGTAGTTAATAATATCTACACATCTGGTTACTCCCTCGAAGAAATTGAAAGCTTGGAGGGAATCGAGGTCAAAGCTTATATAATTACGCCAATTTTCAAGGAGGACAAGCTCTGGGGTTTACTCGGTGCCTACCAAAGCAGTGAAGCTCGTTCATGGGCAGAGGTTGAAGTTAGAGCGCTAAAACAGATCTGCGTGCAAATGGATGTAGCAATGCGACAAATAGACTACATCACGCAACTGCGAACCACATCAGAGCAACTAGCCAAGACAGCAGAGCGAGAACGCTTAATTACAAAGACAGTTGAGCGAATTCGCCAGTCTCTTGATTTGCAAAAGACCTTTAAGACCACTGCCAGAGAAATCCGCAATTTCATGGAGGTCGATCGCGTCGCACTCTTCAAGTTCGACTCTGGCTATCGTGATGGAGAAACTATTGCTGAAGATGTCAGACCAGGTTACGTTTCAGCGTTAGCAGTCAAAGTCACAGATAATTGCTTCAGCAAAGAAATGGCTGAACAGTACAAAAAAGGACGCTTCTGTGCGATCGAAGATATTTACCAGGCAGGATTGGCACATTGTCATATTGAGCTTCTTTCGCAGTTTCAGGTGCAAGCCAATTTAGTGGTGCCCCTACTCAAAGGGGAAGAACTGTGGGGATTGTTCTGCATCCACCAGTGCAGCGGCCCTCGGCAGTGGCAAGAAGCAGACATTGAATTTGTCAAACAAATTGCCGCTCAACTCAACATTGCCATCCAACAGGGAGAGTACATCAAGCAACTCCAACAACAATCGCAGCAACTGGCAGAAGCCGCCCACCGAGAAAAAACAGCTAAAGAGCGGCTTCAGCAGGAAGTGATCCAATTACTAACAGTAGTGCGACCTGCATTGGCAGGCAATCTCACCGTCCGTGCTCCAGTCACAGATACAGAAGTGGGTACTGTCGCTGATGCCTATAACAACACCCTAGGCAGCTTACGGCAAATCGTCATCCAGATGCAAACCGCTGCCAATCAAGTTACTCAAATCTCCCAAGCGAATGGCTCTGCCATCGCTAGGCTTGCAGCCCAGGCTCAAGAGCAATTCCACGCTCTCGAACAAGCCCTCGAACGAATTGAGATGATGGTTGACTCAACCGAAGCGGTGAAGATCAATGCTCAGCAAGTCGAAGCCGCAGTTCAGCAGGCAAACCAGACGGTGATGGCGGGGGATGCGGCGATCGATCGCACCGTGGATGAGATGGAAGACATCCGAGAAACTGTGGTGGAAACCAACCAACGGCTTCTGCGTCTGTCTGAATCTTCCCAGAAGATTTCCAGAGTCGTCAGCTTGATTAGCAACTTTACGACCCAAACCCAACTACTCGCCTTGAACGCGGCGATCGAAGCCACACGGGCTGGAGAGTTTGGGCGTGGTTTTGGTGTCGTTGCTGATGAAGTGCGCTCGCTCGCTCGTCAGTCTGCGAATGCAGCCACTGAGATTGAGGAACTTGTGCAGGAAATCCAGGTGAATACAGCAGAAGTTTCGATGGCGATGGAGATGGGTATCCAACAGGTTGCTTCCGGAACCGCTGTAGTGAATGAGGCTCGCCAGAATCTCAACGCGATCGTCAATGCTACGGCTCAAATTAGCGAACTGGTAACAGGTATTACCCACGCAACCCAGGAACAGACCCAGCAGTGCCAATCGTTAAGCCAAACCATGACGAAGGTAGCAGCCATTGCCAACAAAACCTCAAAGGATTCTATCACAATTTCTGCATCTTTCAAAGATCTTCTGACAATGGCTCACGACCTCCAGTCCAAGAGCGAACAATTTAAGGTCAATTAAGTGGTTAGTGGTTAGTAGTTAGTAGTTAGTGGTTAGTGGTTAGTGGTTAGTGGTTAGTGGTTAGTGGTTAGTAGTTAGTGGTTAGTGGTTAGTGGTTAGTAGTTAGTGGTTAGTGGTTAGTGGTTAGTGGTTGGTTATTTCCAATCCCCAATCCCCATTACCCCTTATCCCCAATCCCCAATCC